>JAFCDW010000006.1 GCA_017609475.1 Candidatus Pacearchaeota archaeon | reverse complement strand
GAATGTAATTGTTGCTCCAACTTCTTTTAATATTGAACTCGCAGTAAATACAAACATAGAACGTACTATAACTGTTATAAATCCAGGTGATTCGACAGTCAAAGTAGAAGTAGGCATAACTTCTCTTTCTTCTTCTCAATATGACCCCCTTTGAGCTAGGACCTGGAGAGAGCAAAACTCTTGATGTAGTTTTTGTTGCCTTAAGCAAGCCAGGCGTTTTCACAAGTTCGATCATTATAGGAGATGAGGTGATTCCTGTAACTATAACAGTGAGACAGGAGCTTTTACTTTTTGATACAAAAATTCAAGTTTTGAACAAAGATAAGAAGATAGAAGAGGGAGGGATTTTAAAGACAAAAATTACTCTCATCCCAATGGGAGACAAGCAGAGATTCGATGTCACACTTAACTATGAAATTAAAGATTTCTCCAACAAAGTTTATCTTAAAAAATCTGAGACATTGCTGGTCACAGAAAAAAAGGAAATTGAAAGAAGTTTCAACATAAAATCTTTGCCTCTTGGAAAGTACGTTATTGCTTTAGAGGCTGTTTACCCTCGGGGAATTGCTCCATCTAGCGACCAATTCGAAGTTGTTGGTAAAGCTCCGATGAGCCTTTTGCTTAAAATAATAATTGTAATTTTAATTTGGATGATTGTAATCTTGATTGTAGCAATTATAATAATCCTTTACAGAAGAAAACAGAAAGAAAAAGAGGCAGCGCTTTCTAATTTGGGTACCCCTTCTTACCGACCAACCTCTTCGAGTTAACCAGCTGCTTGATCCGCGCGTTTTTCTACTTATTTTTTTTCTTTTTTATTATGGATTTTTCTACTCCATACACTTTGATTTCAGGAATAATCCAACTTAAGGGTTTTGGCAATTTCGCAATTACAACCCCTGCTAAAGGAATATAAACCTCTCCTGCCTTTTGGAGAAGCAACTCTCCTTCAGTTGTCCAAACAAACCCCTGGTAAAATTTCCTTAGGTCTAAATGTATTTGTATCCTTTTTACCTCTGTATCCTCATTTATTTTAACATAATACTCAGCAGTCTTTTCCACTTCTGCAGGATTTTGTATCGCACATAAGAATAAACTGTCTCCTTTAGAAATTTTTTTCATTTCCTTTAAGACCATATCAATTAAACTATTCTTTCCTTTGAATTTACCAACTAGCTTTTGCTTTTCTTTTTTTGGGCGAGTGGCCAAATAATTAACTAATTTCCATTTCCCGTTTTCTTTTCTATAAAAATAATCTTCTGTTCCAAAAATTGCATACCTATACGATTCTCTGTAATTCTCCCTAGTTTGCTTAAATTTAAAATCTAAAGAATCAGAAATTATTACTTTTACTTTAAATGAGAGTTCTGCTGTGTCTCCTTTTGTTTTAAGATGGGCTTCTCCTCCAGGGATTATGAGACTATAATTAGAAAACATGACATAAGACAAATCATGGTCCTTTCTTTTCTTATGAACGTACTTCTCTATTAGTTTCAAGCTGAGCGAGTCTAACTTTTCGTTTTCAATAATTTTTTCTAATTGGCTTCTTTTTTGCATTTCCTTTTCTATTTTTGATTGGGCGTTGATAGAGGGCTTTGTATATAATAAACTCCCTGCCAATGCTAAAATTAGTGCGCTTTTTTTTGCTAAGTTCATCTTTATTATCCAAGCAGATTGTTTGAGAATTTTTTATAGTTTTTCGTGATTGGAACTAACTTTTACACTATTCAAAAAATCTTTAAATCTTGCTTGTTTTTCGATAAGGATGTTAATAGGACTTGTTGGAAAGCCTTCATGCGGGAAGAGCACATTTTTCAAAGCAGCTACCTTAGCAGAAGTAGAGATTGCTTCTTACCCTTTCACAACAATTAAGCCTAATAGAGGAATAGGGTATGTGAAGGTTGAGTGTATTGATAAAGAGTTTGGAACAAAGTGCAATCCAAATTATGGTTTTTGTATTAACGGATGGAGGTTTGTTCCGATTGAACTTATGGATGTAGCTGGATTGGTTCCAGGGGCCTCAGAAGGAAAAGGATTAGGAAATCAGTTTTTAGATGATTTGAGGCAAGCCGATGCTTTTGTTCATATAGTAGATGCTTCTGGGGAGACCGATTCAGAGGGAAATCAGGTAGAAGGACATGACCCTTGCAAAGATGTTCTTTTTTTAGAGAACGAGCTTGACTCGTGGTTTTATAATATCTTTTCAAAAGTGTGGAAGAGCTTTTCGAGAAAGGCGGAGTGTGAGGGATTAAAATTTTCCGAAGCTGTTGCGAAGCAGTTTTCTGGTTTGAAGGTAAGTGAGGAAATTGTTAGAAAGGTGATGGACAAACTTGCCTTTTCCGAAAAACCTAGTTCGTGGAAAGAGGTTCAGTTAAAGAAATTTGCTTCTGAGCTAAGAAAGGAAAGCAAACCAATGGTAATTGCTGCGAACAAGTGTGATAAGCCTACGGCAAGGGAAAATATTCAAAAACTGCGGGAGCATTTTGGCAATCTCGTTGTGATTCCTTGTTCTGCGGATTCTGAACTTGCTCTGAGAGAAGCTGCGAAAAAAGGCCTCGTCGATTATATTCCAGGAGAGGGACATTTTGAGGTAAAGGGAAATCTGACAGAGTCACAGCGGCAGGCTCTCCAAAATATCGACGAGAGAGTTTTGAAAGTTTATGGAAATACAGGAGTGCAACAGGTTTTGAATTACGTTGTTTTTGACCTTTTGAACTATATCGCAGTCTTTCCAGCGAGTGCGAATCGCCTTACGGATAGTAAAGGAAATGTTCTTCCTGATTGCTTTTTAATGCCTTCGGGAAGCACGGCTTTAGATTTTGCTTACCGTTTGCACACTGATTTCGGAAAGAATTTTATTAAAGCAATTGACGCGAGAACCAAGCAAGCTCGTGGAAAAGATTATGTTTTGAAGCACAGGGATGCTTTAGAGATTGTGACGAAGTAATCTGTGCTCTAGAAAAGTAAATTTAAGATGAAATTTTGGGTCAAAGTTCATGCAAGTTGCTCGAAAGAGAAAGTGGAAAAAATAAACGAAAATTCGTTGGAAGTTTGGACAAAGGAGAGGCCTGTAAGGGGTAAAGCAAATAAGAGTTTATTGAGAATTTTAAAGAAGTATTTTGGGCGAGATGTCCGTATTGTTGCCGGGGCATATTCCAAAAGAAAAATTATAGAGGTTTCAGAAAGGAAATAATCCTCTTTTTAAGATGGCTTCTTTGGACTGCTTTGATGTTTCTATTTCTCAATAAAAATAAAGAAATATAAATGTTTATTTTTTTGCTTTTGTATGAAGTATTTTTTTGCTCCAGATATCCAAGAAAGAGCGCAGGAAATAAGTAACCTTTTATTTCCGCATATTGATATGTCTCGCGTTAAGTGCTTTAGGAGCGTAGGAAGCTCGTCGAAGACAACTATTGCAAGATGCCACTCGCTTGGCAAGCTTTTGCAGAAAGCATTAAACCTAAAAGCATTTTATGTTCTTGAATTTATTTCAGAAAGATTCGATAAGCTCGACAATGAAGAGCAAACCAAAATTATTATTCATGAACTTATGCACATTCCGAAGTCATTTGGAGGGGGATTCAAGCATCACGACTGGGTAACTCCAAAAAAAGTAAATTGGTTTTATAAGAAGTATGAGAGTGCGAAAAGGGAGAAAACTAATTGAGATAGGAGAAATAAAGGAAGTAGGCTTTTTTGGTAAGGTTAGGGGATTAATGTTTCGTCGACGGGAAAGCGCAAAATGCCTTTTGTTCAAATTTGCGAAACCGTTGCGGATTAGAATCCACTCTTTTTTTGTATTTTTCTCTTTCCTTGCAGTCTGGCTCGACGGTGAGAACCGCGTCGTCGATTTGAAGATAGTTAGGCCCTTTTCCCCCAGAGTTCTTCCGAAGGCAAGTGCATCCCAACTTCTTGAAATCCCTCTAAATCGAAAAAATGCGCGATTGGTTCGGTTACTCGTCGATAATGAGAAAGATTTAAATATAGAGAAGAATTAACTAAGTTACAATAATTAAAAGGAGGTGGAAGATGGGAAAAATCATCATTAAAAACGCGGTGAAGAGAAAGCCTGGCTATCTTTACTACGTTGACGGAAAAGGAAACGTTTGTGAGGCAAAGATGGCTAGAGGTGGAAAAAAGAAAGCTGCTAAAAAGAAAAAAGCCGCGAAGAAGAAAAAATCTTCGAAGAAAAAGAAGAGAAGATAATTTCTTATTTTGTTTTTGTTATTTTTTGTTGGTTGTTTTTGTTCTGTTTTGAATTTTGTGTAATTTTTATCCGAGAGGTTTATATATCCTTCTTGCTTTTTAACTTTATGGCAGTTGTTTTGGGAATAGAAAGCACGGCTCACACTTTTGGTGTGGGAATAGTTAGTGACGGAAAAATTCTCGCAAATGCTAAGAAAACTTATACGACAGAAAAAGGAGGAATAATTCCAATTGAGGCTGCGCGGCATCACCGGGAAAATAAAGAGAAAGTTTATTTTGAAGCATTGAAGGAGGCAAAAATTAAGGAGCAAGATATAGACGCTGTTGCATTTTCTCAAGGTCCTGGCTTGGCTCCGTGTTTGCTCGAGGGAATGGGGTTTGCAAAGGATTTGTCTAGGAGGATTAAAAAGCCAATAATTTGCGTTAATCATTGCGTTGCTCATCTTGAAGTAGGAAGGCTCGCTGGTGCAAAGGATCCTGTCATGCTTTATGTTTCAGGTGCCAATACGCAAATTATAGCTTATGCTTCAGGAAAATATAGAATTTTTGGAGAGACTCTGGACATGGGCGTCGGAAATTTTATTGATAGTTTTGCCCGTTATGCTGGAATAGGTTTTCCTGGCGGTCCTGTAGTTCAAAAGTTGGCAGAGAAATCTAGAAATTACATTGAGCTTCCCTATACTGTAAAGGGCATGGATATTGCACTTTCAGGAATACTTACGAATTTAAGACGTAAATTAGAATCTGGAAGATACAAGTTAGAGGATTTGGCATTTTCGTTACAAGAGACGGTTTTTGCAATGCTTGTTGAAGCTGCTGAAAGAGCTTTGGCACATACGGGGAAAGAAGAGCTTTTGCTTGGAGGGGGTGTAGCATGCAACTCTCGTTTGCAAGAGATGTGTAAAATAATGTGTAAAGAAAGAAAAGCGAAGTTTTTTTGCCCTCCCCCTTCTCTTCTCGTCGATAATGGTGCAATGATAGCTTACCTTGGAGAAATTCTTTTCAAGAAAAAAATTTATTTTAGTTGGAAGCAGCACGATAAAATAGATATTAAGCCAAGACAGCGCACCGACGAAGTTGATGTAAAATGGAGGTAATGAGGGGGAGATAGAAAAATGAAAAAAGGCAAGATAATTGGTGATGAAAATAAGACGGAAAGGGAAGAAGAAACAAAAAAGGCAAAATCAGAGAGTGCAGAGGAAGATGTTTCTGAGGATGAACTTTCAGAGCTTGAAGAGCAAGTTGCCGATGAGAAAGTAGAAGAACTTAGCATTGAAGAAGACAAAGAAAATGATTCTGCCGGGTCTAATAAGGGAATCTCAAGTGATTTTAGTTCGCGATTCCAAGAGTTTGGAACTCCTTCAGAGGTTGTTTCTTTTAGCTCTACTCCTGAGAGCGTTCCCTCTCTTAAAAGGACAGCTTCCTCTTTTTCAGAATTAGAGCCCTCAGAATTGGAATCTTGGCTAGAAAATGTTGAAGTTAGCAAAAGGGAAGATTCGCAGCGCGAGAGCCCTTTGCAAAAGGACTATTTCACTGGCTATGATTTTTCAAAGTACGAGGCTCCAAAGAGGATGGATGATGAGATGAAACTTGTCGACGAGAATCTCGTTATTGGGAAAATGAGAACTCTTTCCTTTGAGGATGTTGGTAGGGGGCTCCATGCACGTCCTGAAGAAAATTTTAATTTTGAGTTGAACCCAGAGCTTGCACAATTGAGAAGAGAACAGGGTTCTTTTGGAGGTTCTTCCGATGAAGCCTATGTTGTTAAAGAGGGGAGCAGGCAAGGTGCCGAGCCGTGGTCGCCTTTTAAAAAGGATGAGCGAGAGTATAAAATCTAATGGGCTGGGCATTTCTGTTGAAATTAATTTTTAGTATTTTAAATCTCGGTGAGTGATAGTCTTTTAAATCGAGATTTACTTTTTAAGTTATGAAAGAGGATGATAGTCCGCTGGCATATCGCATGAGGCCCGAGAGCTTGGAGCATTTCGTTGGGCAGGAGCACCTTATTGGAGAGGGAAAACCCTTGCGAAAAGCCATCGAAACAGGAAAACTTTCTTCATCAATAATCTTTTGGGGTCCACCAGGATGCGGAAAAACTACTCTTGCAAGGCTAATTTCCGCACTTACAAATTCAGAGTTTGTCGAACTTTCTGCTGTGAGGGTTGGAAAGGCAGAAATTAAAAAAGTAATTGATAAGTCAAAACTTTTTAATCAAAAAATCACTCTTTTTTTAGATGAGATTCATAGATTCAATAAAGCTCAGCAGGATTTTCTTCTTCCATTTGTGGAGAAAGGAACTATTACCCTTATCGGAGCAACAACAGAGAATCCTTCTTTTGAGATAATTCCAGCACTTTTATCGAGGTCCAGGGTTTATGTTTTGAACTCTCTTAGTGAAGAGGATTTGCTAAAAATAATTGATAGGGCGCTGATTTCGGAAAAAGGGCTTAGAGGAAAGTTTGAGATTTCTGATGAGAATAAAAGGCTTATTGCAAATCTTGCGAATGGAGATGCGCGTTCTGCTCTTAATATTCTGGAGATTGCTTCAAGTATTGCAGATAAGGAAATAACAAAAAAGATGATTCTCGATTCTGCTCAAAAGGCTTTAAGATACGACAAGGATGGTGAGGAGCATTATAATATAATTTCAGCCCTTCACAAGTCTATGCGCGACTCTGATCCGCAAGCTGCAGTTTATTGGACAATGAGAATGATAGAGGCGGGAGAAGATCCTAAATACATTGCACGACGAATGATTAGGTTTGCTTCAGAAGATATAGGAAATGCGGATCCGCAAGCGCTTCAGGTCGCATTGGCTGCGAAGGACGCTGTGGAATTTTTGGGCTATCCAGAGTGTGATACTGCTTTAGTCCAGGCAGCAATTTATCTCGCAACAGCACCGAAATCAAATAAAGTTTATGAGGCTGCTCAAAAAGCGAAAGAGGATATAAAAAAGACTGGAAACCTACCAGTTCCTCTTCATCTTAGAAACCCTGTAACAAAGTTAATGAGAGAGATAGGGTATGGGAAAGGATACAAGTATGCACATAATTACGAGGGAGCAAAAATAGAGCAAGAGCATCTTCCGAAAGAACTTAAGAATGCAAAATATTATGAACCGACGGATAGGGGCTTTGAAAAAGAAATAAGAAAAAGGATGAAAGGCGACAGAATTTGATTATTTTAAATTGAAATTGCTTTATTTTCTTCAGTTATATCGCTTGTTCCTTCTTTAACTTTATCTATTAGAGCATCTTCTTTTATCTCTACAACAATCACAAGATTATCTCTTTATCTCTCTTTCTCCACAAAAAGAAATCAGGATTAAAGCTTTTTATGTGTTCGCCCCAATTCCAAGAATAATTAATAGGATAAAAGCCTGCATTAAGGAATTTGATCCATGCATTAATTAACTCTAGTTTTAATATTATTTATTTTTTGAAATATTGAAGAGATATCATCAAACCAGTATTTCTTATAACCTTCTGAAAGTTTATTTTTATCTTCTGTAAATAAGAATAGATGAACCTGTACATTGAGATTTCCTACTTTAAAAGTCTTTTTGTCCTGTTCCCCCTCAAAAATTAATTTATACCCATCTACCTTGTATTCATAATCTGTATGCTTTGTTCCTTTCGGGTCAACAAAAATTATGAAATAGTTCTCTCCTTTTTTAAACCAAAAAATAAAATCTGGCTTGAATTTTTCTATTTTATTATGTGCTTTGTTATAGTATGGAATAAAAATATTATCAAGGTGTTCGTCTAATTTACAAAACATCCACCAATCGAATGATTTAAGGAAATTATTTTCTTGTTTTATGAACTCCTCTAAGTGTTCAATAAATCTTTTCTCACTTTCTACATTAATTATATGGTTAATGTAATCTATTTTTTCTTTTTCAGAAAGGATGATTGGGATGTAGTAATGGTTTAATAAATGTTTTATTTTTAATACTGAACTATCTGTTATAAATTCTTCTTCATTAGATATCTTACTTAATTCTTTGATTTTAGAAGTATAATCATCTATGCTTATCTTTTTGACTTCTAGTAATTTCTTTAGTTCGGACTCTTGTTTTGAAGGATCTCTATATGTTTTTACCTTGTCTATTAGCTTTTTCAATTTCTCCAATTCCTCTGCTTTTAGCGTTACTCTGATTCTCTTAAAGTGGACTATCTCATCTCTCACTTGCTTGAATCTATCCAAATCTTGTAAAGTTATATTAACATGCCTCATCAATTTAGTCATTTGAGAATAAACATCGCTTCCTTCAAACATTAAGAAATTACCCTTTTTAAGAAAATCTCTTGATTTTTCAAGCGTTTTTGGATTAACATGATTCTCGTGAGAGAATAATGCGTACATTAATCTTTCATCACCTATCCACTCTATGAAAGCTGTTAAAAGTTGTCTATTCCCCTCAAATTTAGGAAGCTCTCCAATAGATACAACTTCTTTTCTATCTTTGTAAATAGGAATAAGTAGGATTTTATCCTTAATCTCTTTATTTTCTTCTAACTTTATTATCTCCCCAGAAGCCTTTCTTTCATATTTGATACTCTCTAATATTTCTTGTACATTCTTTTTATTAGTCCCAAGAACAAATAATGTTTCTATTAAGGAGATATCTTCTTGTTTTAATTTTGAATACATCTCTTTGGCGACAATATTATTTTCTCCTTTTAAAGGAAGAAGCCTCTTTCTTTTTCCTCTAATTGGTTGGATTCTCACACCCCTACCAATTGATTGAGTAACATATTTTTTAGCATCTCCCTTACCAATATTTATGAAAATCATAACGTTTGGTCTATTAGAATCCCACCCTTCATAGAAGGCGCGTGAACCCATTAAAATATTAATGTAATTGTTTTCTTTGTCGATATTTCTAAAAAAACTCTCGTTGCGATACGATTCATTAATCTCATATGAAGTTAGTTTTTCTTTAACCCAGTTACCACAGTCTCCCACTCGCATTAAGCAGAAGGGTTTTTCTGAGGTTTTAGTTTTGAAAGCTAACTCTTTATTATTCTGAGGTATTTTTATTACCTCGATTTTCCCGAAAGATGAAGCGTTGAAAACCTGTTTGAGTAGGTCATTTAGTTTTATTTTTTTAACATAATTCTTATCGAGCATTATGCTTTCACTTCCAAAAACATATCTTGGATGTTCTAGAAGTTCATTGATTATTTCTTCCTTAGCTTCTTCTAACAATGTTTTATCTACTTTTCCAACAGCTATTTTTTCAAGTTCTTTAAAGAATATTTCTAAATCTGATTCTTCTATATTTACAGAATTTACTAATGCAACCAATAACGGGTTATGATAATGTTTTCCTTGTAATTTACTATCTATGTTGTTTTTAGCTATTTTGCTTAAAGTAAGAAGTATCAAAGATTTTAGGACAATTTTTTGTTTGTTTTTATCGCTAAAATCTTCTTTGTCTTTAAAAGCATTTAATTCCTGCTGTGAAAGATAAACATTCTTTCCATATCCTCCTCTGATAAAAGTGTCTAAGTTGAAGTTATATGTTGTTGTTATGATGTCCCATACATCAGTAAATGTTGCAGAAAAATTGAATAAAAATCCATTTCTTGTTAATACAGAGTAATAAAGTTGTCTTTTAGAATCCTCTTTATTTCCTTTATGCGCTTCATCTAGTAATACATACCATCTCCCATTATTTTCTATATCCTCAAATCCAATGGTTTTTTCTTTAGTTTCCTCTGAAATTAAATCAGAACGATAAATGAAAATGTTAATGTTTTCCTTAAATGCTAAAACATTTCCTCTTTTGACATCATCATATTTTTTTAAATCCCAAACTTTAATTTTTTTTATTGCCTTCTTGTTAAATTCATCTATATGTTGTTTTATCTGATCGATTAAATCTTTTCTGTATGTGAGTATGAGGATATCATTATCTGGAATTAGCATAGATTGTTTCAATTTATCAAGCAATTCTATTAATTTTATCAAAATAATTGTTTTTCCTGAACCTGTTGCCATCCAAAAACTCATTCTGTTGACAAAATGTAAGAAATGTATTTTTTCATGGGAATTTTCTTCAATTACTGGATAATATTGCTTTAATTTGCTGAAAAGCAATTTATTTGTCTTTTTGGTTGTTATTCCAAGATTATCCAACAAATCTTTTTCAAATTTTCTTATTTCATTGAAGAATTTCTTTTTTCTTTCAATGTTTGCTAAGTTATCTTCTCCTTTCTGGAATTTTTGTAAAGAATTAAAATAATAATAGAGAAGTTTTATGGCATTCTTAACTGCTTCCTGTTGATAATCAAACAATGAAATATTATCTGAGAAAGATGACAAGCTTATCCTTAACCATTCTGATGGCAACGACTCATAAGATATTTCTTCTACAATATCCTGATACAGCAAAGGAATTTTTTGTGGATTAGGCATTTTTGCCTACTTTTATTAGACTTAAATCAGGTAATTTTAATTTACTTAAGAAATTCCAGAAACTTGGAAATTGCTTTTTATAATTATTATTTGCTTGAAATAATGCTAAAAATAAATCTTGACCTAGTTGATGTAAAATAAGTGATTTATTTTTAATAGAATCTTGATAAAAAAATTTTAAAGAAGCTTCATTAATAAAAGCTTCTGCAATATGATATGCCTGTTTTTCATTTAAAACCATCTTTTTAATTTCTTTTATTTTCTCTTGCCATCTTTTGATAAAATCATTTAGATTTTCCAAGCCACTCTTTGCCTCTTTTAATTTTCCATTTATTATATTCATTTTTTGGCAATTTTTTTCTTTTTCCATCCTTTAAATAAAGAGAAAGAGGTTTTTATAGGTTTTTGGTTATTTTTTAGCAGAGTTTAAACTTTCTCCAAGTTGTTTTATTGATATTCTCCAAAAACTAATCTCATTATTTATATCTTCAAAACTCACATTAGTTAGATAATCATGTGCGGCAGTATCCCCTAAAAATTTAGATCCTTCTAATTTATCAATATTTTTTGGCACTAAAATATGTTTATCGTCTATTTCAGAAGATTTAGCAAGTTTTAATAATTCTGTTAAATTTGGAAGTTTCCCTTTAGATTCTATAACCCTCTTTATTTTGTTTTTATTATTTGATTTAGATATTGTAATGTAAAGGAGTTTTTCCAAAATCTTTCTCATTAGAAAGGCTGTACAATTTGGGCAGCTAGAAGAAACAATTTCTAATTCACCCATTTCTTTTTTAAAAGCATCACCCAAAATGGCTTTTATTTCTTCCAAATTAGAATTCTTTTTTATACCTTTTTCTTTAGGAGGCCTTATCTGTTTCCACCCTCTTGGAAATTTTTTGATCTTTTTTTTAAATCTCTTTAATTTCAATGTTGGGATTATGTTTCCTACATAAATACCAAAATCTTCTTCAATTTTATCTTCTATTTCTTTCGGTTTTCTAAATTCCCTAAACCATCCTACTTTCCATAAATATTCTACAATATCACTTGGTTTCTCCATTTTTAACTAATAAATTTTGTAAATAAATTTCTCCGTCTTCAGTTATTTTATATTTTCTTTGTCTCTTTTCTCCGCTTTCAAAAGGAACTGAAACAACCAATCCATTTTTTTCAGCTTTTTTCATCGCATTGCTAATTGCAGTCATCGAAGGAATTTCTTTTGCTCTTAGTTTTTTTATTAAAATAGTTTTCATTTCTGAGGTTAACAAATTCTCTGTAATGTTCAAATCTTTCACTAATTTCAAAACAAGAAGACATTTTATCCCAGCCTTTTTGAATTTATCAACCGGATACTTTGATAGGCTTATTGGAGAGTTTAATATCTTTTCTATTATACTATTTTCCTTTTTATTCCCAACTTTATTTTCGTTTTTTCTTCCTTTTATTACGCTCTCCAATTTTTCAATTTTCTTCCAAACTTTTTCAAATTCTTTTTTAACCTCTTCATCCATTTTTCTCACCTTTCAACTTCTCTTTGCATTTATATAAGTTATAATTGGGAACAAAATATTTCCCTTTTTCAGATTTTATTATATCTTTTAGTTCTTTAGAAGCATATTTAGTTATACTTTTTTGAGGAATATTTAGACATTCTGAAATTTCTTTAGGAGAAATCTTTTCATTGAAATCTTTTTGTAGTTTTTTAATAAAAATAACTTTTCTTCCTAACAAATAAATTAAAACCTTCTGCCAATCTTTGAGTTTATAAAATTCTTCATTAAAGATTATCTCTCCAGAGTTTTTGCTAAATCTAAAGTAAGGTGAAACAAGCTCCGCTAACAATTCTGCATTGGGATTTTCATCTTCATCTACAATTAACTTGTCAAGAGGATCTTTCTCTATCTTCATCTTCTAATTCTTCTAAAATATGGTCTATTTTATAGTAGATGACAGAATAATTTCCCTTCGAATCTTTCTTTATATAGCCTGTTTTTATTAAAATTCCTAAAGGTTTAGATAAAGATGTTTTTTTAATCTTTAGTCTTTTACTTATTTCGGATATATTTATAGAATCGGGTTTAGTAGCGTCTCTCATATGCTGAAGAAAAATCGCTATAAGTAAAAGTTTGATCTTTTCTGGAATTTTTGTTATATGTTTTTCAAATATAATTTCTTCAGTTTCTTCATCTACTTTCAAATGACGTGATAATCTTTCCACTATTCTAGGAAGATCTTTTTTTAGGTTTTCTTTTTTTATAAAGAGTTTCCCCCATACTTCTTCTTCATTTGATTCGTTCTTTTTATTTTGATCCATTTTTTAAAAATCCTTCAACATAATCAATTCCTTCTTTAGTTATCGAATATGCAGAAATTCCATCTTTTTTACCAACCTGCATTAATAGACCTTTTTTTGTTAATTCAATTAGGAAAACACTAGGATTTGTCGAAGGTTTAAGATAAGCCTTTTTGTATTGATAGTTAATGTCCTTTACATTAATTTTTTCATAATTCTCTTTTACAATTAAATAATATGCTGCAAATAAAATATAGTCCTTATGTTGTGATATACCCGCTTTATTAATCAGTGATCTAAAAGAGTCCTCAACAATAATCTCTTTTGACTTTTGTGGTATAGGCAAAGGTTTTCTGAATGCTTGTTCTTCCTCTTCAAATAAAATTTTCTTGACTATATTCTCAAAGATTATCTGTTTCTCTTTTTCAGAGAAAAATTCTTGATTCTCTGATATTTTCTCTTTTGCCTCCTTTATCTTTTGAATAATTCTATTTACTTCCATATGCTAATAGGGATTTGGTAGTTTATAAATCTTTTGGTATTCTAAAATTGTATCATGTAGGTCATTTTTTTAATAAATATTGTCTATAATTCGCTAAATTTTATAAAAGAATTATATATTCCTTATATTAACTACAAAGAAAAGTAATAAATTTAGGCACTTAAACTAATATAGATGCAATATAACTTAGCTTAGTAGTATATTTTTTTAAAAATATTATTTTATCAATTTATTTAATATTCGATAAGATTGTTAAATAATATAAATGAATATTTTTATATTTATATTACCACCATATCAAAGGTTTAATCAAGTTAAAATCAATATCATCAAACTTAATCTTTTCCCCATCTTCCAAAACAACCACCTTCTTTTCAATCTTCTTAATTGCTTTTCCAGTTATACAAGAGATTGTTTCCGCTAAATCAATATCTGGATAAATTTTTGAAAAGTCAATTTTGATTTTATTGTTTTTGTAATCCAATTTCATTGCTTCTAAAAGTTTCAAATCTTTCAAGAAAACATATTGCTGATAAATTGTCTTATCAGAGAAAACAACGAAAGGATGGCTTGGCTTATAAACTGCTTTCTTTAAAGTTTGTTCGTATTGTTCTAAATCATAGTATTTGAAAAATCCACCACCTTTGTATTCCTTAACTTCTTTGCTAATTCCAGATTTATCATAAGCTAAAACCTTCTTCATTCTTGGCAAAACGACACTAAAGAAATGTTCTCCCATCTCCACGCCAACCCATTTCCTGCCAAGTTTGTGTGCTACTGCTGTTGTTGTTCCGCTTCCTAAGAAGAAATCCATGACAATGTCGTTTTTGTTGGAAGTTGATTCTATTACTCTTTTAAGGAGGATTTCGGAGTTTTCTGTTGAGAAATCTTGTGTCTTTGAATATCCTGGAATGTCAAGCCAATTATTATCAATAAATTCATTTGTAGATTGCAAATATTCTGGCATCCCCTTTATTTTATTTCCTTTCATGTCTACATATTCTATCTTTTCATTTATTCTCAATTCCTTTCTTTCAATTAGTTTATTTATTGTATCCTGTACAAAAGTCCAATGTCTGCCTTTTGGAGGATAATATACTTTTCCAAAAATCTTTCTTTCTGGAGGAAATCTCTCTCCAGGAGAGTGCATTGTTATCCATTGTGGTTCTTTTTTTTGTCCACAATATCTACAAATTCTTTCACGGGTTACTCTTCTAAACGAAAAGTCCTCTGAATTAGAAAACCAAAAAATTGTATCAAACGCGGTTGGTAATCTATTGGCAGTACTACCCATTTGAGTAGATCTATTAACCACAATCTCATTCCTAAAATTCTCCTCGCCAAAAATCTGATTCATTAATAATCTTACAAACATATTTCCATTGTAGTCGCATCTTACAAAAATGCTTCCTTTCTCATTTAGTAAATCCCTTGCCAAATTTAATCTATTCTCTAATAGAGTAATCCAAGAAGAATCTTTGTAATTGACATTATAAAGAAAATCTGCGTTTGTTCCGAGGTTAAATGGTGGATCAATATAAATTGTCTGGATTTTTTCTTGGAATTTTGGTAAAATTGTCTTTAATGCTTGATAATTCTCTGAATGGATTAGCCAGCCGTCTAACTCCTTATCTAAGTTATCAAATAAAGAAAGAATTTCTAATTTAATATCTTCATCAAAATATTTTGTGTCTATTGGTAAATGTTCGTATTCTTTGCTGATCTCTTTTCCTTTAAGCGTTGTTGTAAATAACTTTTTCTTGTCAAACTCTTTCAGAATTCCTAACTCTTTCCATTCTTTAATCTGTTGAGAAAAACCTTTGTGTTTAACAATATTTTCTATAACTTTAATTCCGCCTTTTTTCTTAGCAATTCTATCTAAAGTAATAACATAATTAGAATTCAAAACAAATTTTGGTTTGTTCCAGATTTTAACTAACTCATCTTCAAATTGTGCTACAAAATCAATAACCTTGTAAGCAATTTCTTTTAAAACTTTCAATTCCTTTAATCTTTTCTCTGAAAAGTCGCTTTCATCATCAAACAAATAATTTTTTAACCATAAATCAAACTGCTCTTTTAGGAAAGCTTCAGCATTTTTATTAATAAAAAAATCAACTTCATTTTGTTTTTCAAAAATCCTAAATATTTTAGTTAATTTTTCTTCATCCAAGAAGATTTTTTTCTTTTTGAATGTTCTAAGTATCTCATCTGTTTTTGTTTTTCTGCCTCTCTCAGAATACAGAACGCTGAAGGTTATTTCTTTATCTTTAATGCTCTTTAATTCATAGATTATTTCTTTCTTCTCATTGCTTTTTTTATGCTCTAATTTAGAAACATCAAAGTGTATTTTATATTTAATGCCTTCTTCATCAAAATCAATTGTTAAGTTATTCCATAGCTTATCTGTTTTAACATAATAAAGCATATGAGTTTTCCAAAACAAAGCAACATCTTTCTGATTAGTGTAAACTTTTTCATAAATTTTAGATTTTAAAGGAGTATAACTAAAATAAATGCTTCCTGATTCTGAAAAATAAATTTTAAAGAAACTGTAAAGCTTATCAAACATTTCTTCTTTAAATTCGGGAAAATCTTTCGTTTTTTCTTCAATTTCCTTAATTAACTCTTTAAAGATTACATCAAAATAAGCTGATTTTATTTTCATTAAATTGATAAAGCCAGATTCTCCTTCTATTTTAGCACCTATAAAAATATCCTTCAACTCGTCAAAAAATAATTTTTCTTTTTGATTCATCTTATATCTTCCATTTTATTTGTATTTCTTTAAGTTTATAAGTATTTTAACATAACATAGCATGTTCAATCTTCTGCTTACCTTCTTTCAATCTCTCAGCAATAAAACCGATTTGCTCATTTGTTAACTTTTCCATCTTTACACTAGCTATTTTCATTTTTCTTTAGTTCATTTTCCATAAAAATCTCAAACTGCCTTGAAATAATTAGGCCCTTTTTCTTACAATATTTTCTAAACCTTTCATAAAGAGAAGTATCAATTTTCAAAGTAACATTTTTACTTCCCATTCTAATTCTATATAAAAAATATTTACACAGACTTATAAATATTCTGATTTTTTATCAAGTCCATATGAGACCCCTTCCTAAATTCTAGGGCGATGGTTCTGTTAGCTTGTCAACTATTGTGCAGCATCATAGAAAGAATATCATTTGAGAAGTGCGAGGCATGTGAGGTTTCCTCTCAGAGACGCAGAGCTACCTCTTTCTCAAGAGGACTTAAGGTCGGAATACGAATTGGCTAAAAAATTCGACGAGAAATTGCGAGCAATTGACGAAGAGTACTCTCCTCTGGCAAAATGCTTGGAGGCAGGGATTTGTGCATCAGATTGGAGCGGATTGGAGGAAAGCTCTCAGGGAGATTGCTTTGAAGTAATAAGCAGGTCTTTAAAAAGAAGAAAGATTTGAGGAAGATTTGAGGTTTCCACTAACGAAGCCTCAAGCAAATAAGGAGTTAGTAACTTTTGAGGAAGCTTTTGAGGAAGCGCGATTAGTTGAACTGTTAGTGTAGTAGTCTCTTTAGAGTGGTTACAGAATAGAAAGGTTTAAAAAGGGGTTTTTCTTAGGACGTGCATGGAATTTAAGTCTAAGTCTAAGGGAGATGAAAGATATTTTTTAGTTAGTCCTTTACTTGCGAGCGTCGGCCCTTATTTTTCGAGGATGAAGGATTCTAGCGATGTTATAACTTCTCTTGGAAATCCTTTGGTCGAGG
>JAFCDW010000037.1 GCA_017609475.1 Candidatus Pacearchaeota archaeon | reverse complement strand
GGGGTTGCAGAGAAAGGATCCTATGAATTAAGAGAGTCAAAGCAGAGGGGGCGAAATGCCCGAACCAGGATTCGAACCTGGGTTTTAACCTCCGCAAGGTTAAGTTCTATCCGCTGAACTATTCGGGCACGCCCAGACCAGGAATCGAACCTGGATGTCCCGAAAGGGACCGTGGGCTCGAGCCACGTGCAGTACCATTGTGCCATCTGGGCATGCATCGGTAACGCCCACGCCAGGAATTGAACCTGGGAGCCCCGAAGGGCCGGCAGCTCCAGTGCCGTGCAATACCACTATGCGACGTGGGCATACCAATCACCTAATATTATTAAGAAAAAAACTTTTAAAAATTAACTGAGAAGGAATTCGAGTTCTTTTTTTATTCTTTGATTCACCCCTCCTATACTTTTTGTTCCGTCGAGAATGATTATATTTTCTTGCGGCAATAGCCTGGACATTTCTAGATAGTTTTGCCTAACCCTTTCCAAAAACTCTCCATTAGATTCAAATTTTTGTTCGATTCCTCCCTTGCCCTTGGCTATCCTTTTTTTGGCAATTTCGATTGGAACGTCTAATATAAAAGTTGCATCCGGCACAAGCATGTTTTGGTGCATTTTGATTAATTCTGTTATTGGGATTCCCTGAGCCGATTGATATGCTATAGTTGAGTACTTATATCTATCGCACACTACATGAATTCCTTTAGCTAGTGATGGTTCGATAATCTCTGAAATGTGCTCTCTCCTATCCTCAACAAAAAGTTTCGCTAAGTTTTGTGCTTGAGAGTAGGGGTTTTCATCTTTTCTTAAGATTTCTCTTATCTTTCTTTTTTTGTAAGGCTCTCGAGTTAATAAAACATGATTATAGTCGCTCATGCCCAATAAAAAATTCGCTAAAAGGAGTGCTTGACTAGATTTCCCGCATCCATCAACCCCCTCAAGAACTATAAACTTTCCTCTCTTTTGTCGCATCTGCAAAAATCAATCTTTCATCTCAATTTTAATATTAACAGATTTCGGAACTTTCATTCTCATAATATGGTGCAAAACTTTTTCATTGGCAGGAAGGTCTATTAATCTTTTATGGATTCTCATTTCGAATCTATCAAAGGTTGCCGTTCCGTCCCCACAGGGAGATTTCCTAGTAGTAATTTTTAGTCTTTTTGTTGGAAGAGGAATAGGGCCGCTTATAACTACTCCTGCTTTTTTTGCTATTTCCCTAATGCCATTACAAATTTCATTCAAAGCATTTATATCTGTGCTGTTCAGTTTTATTCTTACTCTTGACATTTTCCCTCGATATTAGAAAGATTTAAACCTAATTTAAAAACCTTTTTATAGTAATATTGCTTATTTCGATTAAGATTAAAGAGGTGTCAAAGTAAAATGGGAGAGATTTTTATGCAACTAGGAATTCTCCTACTAGTCGCATTTATTGTTTCGTATATCATCCAACTTTTCAGACAGCCGATAATAATTGGGTATATTGTTGCAGGAATGATAATAAGCCCCTTCATTTTAAAAATAGGGGTGAGCCAAGAGTTTATCGGAATTTTTTCTGAGCTTGGAATTGCTTTTCTTCTTTTCATCGTCGGATTGCATCTTAATCCAAAAGTTATCCGAGAGGTAGGGAAAACTTCCCTTATTGTTGGGATTGCTCAGATGGCCTTGACTTTTGGAGTAGCTTTTTTAGTTTCCTACTTTCTCCTAGCCTACTCTTTGATAACCTCTATTTATCTTGGAATAGCATTCTCTTTTAGCAGCACGATTATAATTATGAAACTCCTCTCTGATAAAAGACAACTTGATTCTCTTTTCGGTAAGCTTTCAATAGGTATCTTAATTATTCAAGACCTCGTAGCAGCAATTGTTTTGATGGTCATATCTTCCTCGTCGGGAGAGGGGGCAACTCTCTTTGGATTCTTTTTGAAAACCCTTATAGGAGTTGGATTAGTTCTTTTTCTATTTTTCTTTAATTCTATCTTTTTGAAAAGAGTGACGCGAAGTATTGCGCGCTCGCAAGAATTGTTGTTTCTGTTTTCAATTTGCTGGTGCTTTATTATAGGGGCTTTATTTAACTATTTAGGACTTTCGATGGAGATTGGAGCACTTGTTGCAGGAGTTGTTCTTTCGACTTCCCCTTACAGCACAGAAATAAGTGCAAAAATTCGCCCTCTTCGAGACTTTTTCTTGATCCTTTTCTTCGTAATCCTCGGATTAAACGCGCAAATTTCGCAGGTGGAATCGGTCATTTCAAATGTGATTCTTTTATCAATTGTTGCACTTATATTCAAGCCTATAATTCTCATGGTGCTCATGGCTCTAATGGGCTACACCAAACGTACGAACTTCTTAGTCGGAATTACCTTGGCACAAATTTCTGAATTTTCATTAATTGTGCTTGGAATGGGTGTGGCTCTTGGCCATGTTTCTCCGGAAGTTTTCTCTACAGTTACTCTCTCAGGAATTTTAACTATTGCAATGTCCACTTATATGATTATATACTCACAAAAACTCTATCAAAACTTTAGAAGGTCTCTTGGATTCCTTCAAAGAAAATCTGTGAAAATCGCCGAGAAGAAACTAAGTAAGGAGTATTTTGCAATTTTATTCGGATATAATAGAATCGGATTTAGCATATTGCAAGCACTCAAAAGGTTAGGGAAAAAATACCTTGTCGTCGATTTTAATCCAGAGATTATCGCAGATCTAAAAAGATTCAGGGTCCCATGCGTTTATGGTGATATGTCTGATTCCGACTTTTTAGATGAACTCCCTTTAGATAAAGTCAAGCTAATTATTTCAACAGTTCCAGACTTTGATTCTAACTTGCTTCTAATGGAAAACGTGCGACTAGTTAATAAAGATGCAATAATCATTTTAAGAGCCCACACTATTGAGGATGCAATGAATCTTTACAAGAAAGGAGCAGATTATGTTCTTACCCCCCACTTCTTAGGAGGAGAATACTTAGCCAAACTCGTTGCTCAAGCAAAAACAGATAGGAAGGTTTACAAGAAGGAAAGGGCTTCCCATATAAAAATGCTCGAAGAAAGAAGTTCTAGAGGGCAAGAGCATCCTGAAGTAGAGAAGGATTAAGCACGCATTTACTCTTCTTCAACTTCTTTTTTGATATTTTCCTTTATTCTAGGAATGCTTTCCAAACCGAATAAGGAAATCAAGAATTCAAAAGATCTTAACAAAATCTCTATAGCCACTATAAAAACGAGATAGTGAAGAGCGTTGCTAAAAAAGTTTGCTGCAAGCAGGGTTAATGGAAGGAATTTCGCAAGTTCTCTGGATAAGTCTTCATTGTAATAAGAAGAAATTCTAACTGCGCCAATAATTGCCGCCGAAACTAAAAGAATTAGGGACGGCTCTAACCCTTTATTCAAAAAGACCAAAACGAGTGCTTTTATTATATTGATTCAAATCGAGTTCGAGGAGGTCTTTTTTTGATAAGAAGCGGTAACCTTTCCAAACGAGAAAAGCATAAAGGAAAATAAGAAGCATAAGAAGAAATAAGTTAACGAAATTTCTAATGCTCGGGGGGAGGCTTGCCATAAAAGAATTATAAATTCCAAGAAGACCTGAGCTCAAAAAACTCGCACTGTTCATTTCTCAAAAAAGAAAACTCCTTTTATAAATTTGTTGATAAACTTTAAATATGACTTTTTCGTAAAGAAAGACATGATTGATTTAAAGCTTATTCGTGAAAATCCTGAAAAAGTAAAAAAGAATTGTGAAAACAGGGGTTATGACTCAGGATACGTGGATGATATTCTTAAGGTTGATGAAAAGTGGAGGAAGCTCAAGTTCGAGGCAGATAGGCTAAGAGGAGAAAGAAATAAAGTTTCAAAACAGGTTAATTTAGCGAAGAAAAAAGGGGACAAAGAAAAAGCGAAAAAATTGATTGCAAAAGGGAAAGAAATTTCTCTGAAACTTGAAAAAATTGAAGAAGAAGAAAAAGAAATTAAAAGAGAACTTGATACGCTTCTTTCCTTTGTTCCAAATATTCAGGCAGAAGATGTTCCGATCGGCGATGAAACCAAAAATAAAGAAATTCGCAAGGTCGGAAAAGTTCCAAAGTTTGATTTTGAGGTGAAAAGCCACCAACAAATATTAGAAGACCTAGGATTGCTGGATATGGAAAAGGCAGCTAAATTGGCTGGCTCTGGATTTTATCTTTTAAAGGGGGACCTTGCTCTCTTTGAAAGGGCGCTCATCAATTTCATGCTCGATTTTCATAGGAAAAATGGATTTATAGAAATTAATCCTCCGCAACTCGCTAATAAAGAGACTCTTTACGGAACAGGAAATCTTCCCAAATTCGAGCAAGATTTATACAAAACTAACGAGGGTCTTTATTTAATTCCCACTGCAGAAGTCGTATTGACCAATCTTTATCGAGAAGAAATTCTAATGAAAAGAGACCTTCCAAAGAAATTCGTTGCTTTTACTCAGTGCTACAGGACAGAAGCAGGAAAGCATGGCTCTGAAACTCCAGGAATCTTTAGACTTCACCAATTCGAAAAAGTTGAAATGGTTTATATCTGTGCCCAAGAAGATTCGTGGAAGTTTCTGGAAGAAATGGTCTCTTATGCAGAAAAAATTCTAGAATTGCTTGAAGTTCCCTATAGAAGAATTTTGCTTGCTACAGCTGATGCTAGCTTCGCCTCCGCGAAAACATACGATTTGGAAGTATGGTCACCATTCCTTAAAAAATATTTAGAAGTTTCTTCTTGCTCGAATTGCACTGATTTTCAGGCACGAAGAATGAATACCAGGTATAGGGATGGAAAAGAACTGAAATTTGTTCATACTCTTAACGGAAGCGGATTAGCTACTCCTCGGCTTCTCATCGCGCTTATAGAAAACAATCAAAACAAAGATGGAACTATAAATGTTCCAAAAGTTCTTCAACCTTATATGGGTGGAATAAAAAAGTTAGAAAAGTTAAAATGAAACTTCCGTGCAAAAAAACTTTATGGAAAATATTAAAGTATTTGCTTCTCACAATTGCTTTTCTATACATTCTTTGGGGAATTCTTACGACATGGATATAGTTTTAATAGTGCGATTTTGAAGCCCTGCTCGTTGTAGTGCAAAGAGAGGATGCTATAAAAGAAAATCTAATATAGCAAAGCTTAAAAAGTGCGCAATACTTATTTTTACTACTCTTAACTAAGAACTCAAATGAGAGAATTTAAAATGGTCTCATCAAAAAAGATAAAAACATTAGAAGAAATTGCTTGCAGAAGATTTGAGAAAGGATTAAAGTTTTCCAAAGGAGAGCTGATTCAGTACCTCGTAAATCGTAAGATTTCTAAAAACGAGGATGAAGCGCGAGAATTCCTTGCTGCCTGGAAGAAGAGTCCTCTAAGACCTTCAAGATTTGTAGAGCTCTTTTTAGTCAAAATAGTAGATATCTA
>JAFCDW010000005.1 GCA_017609475.1 Candidatus Pacearchaeota archaeon | reverse complement strand
GATGTAAAAGAAAACAAAATTGAGCTCACATCGTCTACAGAAGACAAAGAAGAGAAGAAAGGAGGGAAAACTTCCTTAATTATGCTTTGAAAATCTAAATTCTGCACAGCAAAATATAACTTAAGAGATTGCTCAATAAGCAGAGGGATTAAAAACCAAAAAGGGATTACAATCAGAAAAACCGGGATAAAACAAATAAGAAGTGCTACAAGGGTTTTATTTTTTAACCGCTTGCAAAGCAGCTTATAAAGAGGAGAAAAAATAAATGCAAGCAAAATTCCTCCAATAATGGAGAGTAAAATCTTTCGAAGCAGAAAAAAAGATAGAACTATCAAAAAAATCAAAAAAATAGAAACTTCCAACCTAGGAATAAACTCTCTTTTCATTTGAAATTGCCTTCTTAAAGATGATACTATTAAAAAACTAAAATTTATAAAAGTTTGTACCTCGTGTGGCAATGCTCAGGAAAATTTTATAAGAGGCCTTGTATTCGGTATCCCATGAATTTCATACGAAAGATTTTCGAAAATAAAGTTGATGATCTCGTTCATCTACAATTCCAAAAGTTTGGAAGAGGAGAATTCAAAAAAAGAGCCCTCATAGAGGCGAAAAGATCACAAAAAGGATTCATAATCAAAACGAGCTACGAGTTCGCAAACGAGCTTGTGAGAGTCGTTGCCGAAAAACTGGGAGAAAAAGAGACTCTTGTTAAAGGGGCGGTAATTTCCACGCTTGACCTAAGCAAAGACCTCGACTTTAAAGAAAAGAAACAATTCCAAGGGGTTAAAAGGTATATAATTGAAAAACCCATGTCTGGAAAAGAGATTCTAAAATTACTGGAAAAATTTCCAAAGGTATTTTTTGCACTTAGCTTTGAGGCAGAAGGATACGAATTAAAAATATCGCCCAAATCCCCAAAGAGTGCAAAGCCGAAAAACAAACAAGAAGAACCGAAACCAGACTTTTGCAAGCTCTCCACATCGGACGAGAAAGTGGCTACGGATTTTGTCTTTGAAAAACCAGCATTTAAAAATGCCGAAATAAGTCATGATTTCTTAATTGAAGAATTAATCCTTCCGCCTGAAGAGAAAGATTTTGCAAAAATTCGCGAACTCGCCAAAAGAAAGGGGAAAATCATAAGATACGGAACCATAGATGGAGAAAAATTTAAAAGAGAGAAAGAATTCGAAGCGTGATGCAAATTGAGATTCTCGAAGAAGAGGTTGGATATATCGTGAAACTCGAAGGCGAATTCTTTAGAAAGTGCAAAACATACTCGGAACTGTTCCTCACAATAACGAACCTTATAAGATCGAAATATCAAAAAAATGCAGAAGGGCTCGCTTAGTCTTCAAACCAAAAGAGCCAAAAATTTATAAAGCAACCAAAACCTTATAAAGCCACATTTTCTTGTATTCCTATTCCAGGGCAAGAATAAAATGGTAACCTCCGCAAAAAAATTAAGAAATGCCTACAAAGAAGTCTCCGAGAAAAGGAAGCTTGCAGTTTTGGCCAAGAAAAAGAGCTAGAAAGTTCTTACCTAGAGTTAACTGGAAAGCAATTAATTCTGGAGAAACGCTGAAGGGTTTCATCTGCTATAAGGCCGGAATGGTTTCTCTCGCGGTAAGAGACAAAACGCCCAACTCAATGACCAAAGATAAAATAATTTATCTTCCTTGTACAATCCTAGAATGTCCTCCTATGAAAATCCTTTCAATAAGACTCTACAAAGAAGGTCGGGTAGCAAAAGACCTTTTAAACTCGAACCTTGACAAAGAGCTTAAAAGAAAGATTAAAATCCCAAAGAAGCAGTCAGAGCCAATAGAGGAAGTAGATATTAAAAACTTCGACGATGTTAGAGTAATCTGCTATTCTCAAGTTAAAAAAACAAACATAAAGAAAACTCCAGATATAAGTGAAATAGGTTTAGCAGGCTCACTCGAAGAAAAATGGGGCTTCATAAAAGAACATTTGAAAAAAGAAATTTCTGTTTTGGAGATTTTTAAAAAAGGTCAGCTCGTTGATTTGAGAGGTCTAACAAAAGGGAAAGGATTTTCCGGTCCTGTAAAGAGATTTGGAATAAAATTGAAGCAACACAAATCTGAAAAAGGGAGAAGAAGGCCTGGAAGTCTAGGTCCGTGGCATCCTGCAAGAGTAACCTTTAGAACACCAATGGCTGGTCAGCTTGGAATGTTCACCAGAATAATATACAATAGCAAAATAATCGACATAGGAAAGGCAGAAGAAAAGAAAGAGATTCTAAAAAATATCACCCACTTTGGCAACATAAAAACAGAGTATATCATCGTGAGCGGCTCTGCTCAAGGCCCAGCAAAAAGGCAACTCCTAGTTACCCATGCTTTGAGACCAACTAAATCCCAACTAAAAAAAGATTTTGAACTAGTTGAAAGATGAATTGCCAAGTTTTTGGAATAAACGGAAAGAAAATAAAAGAAATAAAACTTCCAGAAGTTTTCAAAAAAGAGATCCGCGAGGATATAGTCGCAAAAGTTTTAGAAGCAAAAAAGCACTTCCAACCTTATGGTGCATCTCCAGTAGCAGGAAAACAGCATGCCGCAAAAGGAAAAATTGTTCATAGAAGGCACGTCTGGAGAAGCGGTTATGGAAGAGGAATTTCAAGAGTTCCTAGAAAAATTTTCTCTCAAAAAGGCTCGCAGTTTGTGTGGGAGGCCGCGGAAGTCCCACAAGCCCGAGGAGGAATGAGAGCACATCCTCCTAAACCAATCTCAAAAATAAACACAAAAAAAATAAACAAAAAAGAGTTGAAAATTGCGCTAGAGTCTGCAATAGCCTCTACAGCAAACAAAGAGCTCATAATAAAAAGGTATTCTTCACTAAAAGAAAAAGACCTTCCCTCTCTTCCACTAATCATAGAATCCAAAATCACTTCTTTAAAAACAAAAGAACTAATCTCCTCTATCAAAAAACTTCTCGGAGAGGCATTTAAGGTATGCATAAAAAAGAGAAAGGTCAGAGCAGGAAAAGGGAAAAGCCGAGGAAGAAAATACAAAAAAAGCGGAGGACTCCTAATTGTCGTTGGAAAAGGCGAAAAGCTGAAAACCAATGCTTTCGAAGTAGCAAGCACAGAAAATTTAAGCGTCCTCGACATTGCAAAAGGAGGGCTAGGGCGTCTTACGCTCTATACCGAACAGGCAATTAAAGACCTTGAAAAAAGAAAATGAAACCTGTAATAACTGAAAAGAGCATAATGAATATTGAAGCCCAAAATACACTTACCTTCGAAGTTGATAGAAGACTAAACAAAAAAGAGATAAAAAAACAGTTTGAGAACCTCTTCGAAGCGAAGGTAGAGAAAGTAAGAACTCAAATAAAAGGGAACAAAAAATATGCTTACATCAAACTAAAAAAGGATTTTCCAGCAACAGATATTGCAACTAAACTAGGAATGTTATAATGGGAAAAAGAATTATAGCCCAAGCAAGAGGAAAGGGAAGCAATACTTACAAGGTTCGAAAAAAGGCTTTCAAATGCAAACTGAAATATCCTTCTTCTCTAGCTGGGCAAGGCACAATAGTTAAACTTCTCAACTCTCCAGGACACACTGCTCCAGTAGCGAAAATAAAATACGAGAGAGGGGTCTTCTATATTCCTGCATTTAAAGGGGCGTTTGAGGGTCAAGTAGTCAGTTTTGACCAACAAGAGATAAAAGAGGGAAACATCTTAGAATTAGGAAAAATTCCACTAAAAACTACTGTATATTGTATAGAATCTAAACCAAAAGATGGAGGGGTCTTTGTAAAAGCCTCTGGAGGTTGTGCCACAATAGTTAGGAAAATAAATCAGAAAGTTTTTGTTCTCATGCCTTCGAAAAAAGAAAAGGCTTTCAACGAAAAATGTAGAGCAATCGTTGGAACAGTTGCCGGTGAAGGAAGGCTAGAAAAACCAATTATAAAAGCAGGGAAAAAATATTATATCAAAAAGATTAAGAATAAATTATGGCCAAGAACCTCTGCAGTCAAAATGAATGCGGTTGATCACCCTTTCGGATCTGGTAGGGGAAAGAATCCAAAAAGCAAAATAGCGAAGAGGAATGCTCCTCCAGGAAGAAAAGTCGGACTACTCAAACCAAGAAGAACTGGAAAGAAGAAATAAAATGGAACTGAAAAAGAAAGAATTCACATATCGAGGAAGAACAATTGAGGAATTGAAAAAACTAGAGGTTAGAGAATTTGCCAAATATCTAAAATCAAGACAGAGAAGAAGTGTATTGAGAAATTTTCAAGAGCTTGAAAAATTCTTAAATAAATGCAAGGAGAAAATCAAAAAAGGCAAACCGATTAAAACGCATAACCGAGAGTTTGTGATCGTTCCACAAATGGTAGGGATGCAAATTCATGTTTATAACGGAAACAAGTTTATTCCAGTAAAAATTTCAGAAGAGATGGTTGGCCACAGACTTGGAGAGTTCGCCTCAACACGCGCAAAAGTCAAACATAGCAAAGCTGGAGTTGGAGCTACAAAAGGAACTAAACATAAAGCAAAGAAATAAGATGAAAGAAAAAAATCCTTCAAAAGAAGATAAAAAAAAGAAAGAAAAAAAAGATGAAATAAAAGAAGAAAAGAAATCAAAGAAAGCAGAAGAGAGCAATCAAACCACGAAAGATCGCGCTAAAAATGACAAAGAGATAAAAAAAGTTACAAGAGCAGTAACAAATCTCTCAAATCTCCCAATCTCAACAAAAAAAGCTAGAGATGTATGTAGATTCATCAAGGGAAAAAGAATCGAAGAAGCTATAGAAGATTTAGAAGAAGTAATAGCAAAAAGAAAAGCAGTTCCAATGAGAGGGGAAATCCCTCATAAAAAAGGAAAAGGCATCTCGTCTGGGGGATATCCTAAAAAAGTTGCCCAATTCTTCATAAAAGCCCTAAAAAATTTAGAAGCAAATTCGAGGGAGTTGAACGACCCAATAATTAGCCTAGCTATTGCAAACATAGGATCAAGGCCTTTAGGGCGGTTTGGAAGAATTAGGAGAAAAAGAACACATCTCAAGCTTGTAGCAGAGGAAATGATAAAAGGAGGAAAATAAAAAATGGAAGAAAAAAATATAGTTAAACTAAAAAAAGAAGAATTCGCGGTAAGAAATTATATAAAGGACTATCTGGGAAAGGGAAAAGTAAGTAAGGTTAGAATAGAATATACTCCTATAGGGGAGAAAATAATTATTTCAACGAGCAAACCAGGATTAGTTATAGGGAGAGGGGGAGAAAGAATAGAACAAATAACAAATATTTTAAAAACTAAATTTAACCTAGAAAACCCCCAAATAGAAATAGATGAGATTAAACAACCAGAGTTCGACGCTCAAATCGTTGCTGATGAAATAGCGCTCGCTTTAGAGAGATTAGGGCCTCTTAAATTCAAAGTAATTGCCTATCGCATGCTTGAGAAAATAATGAAGGCTGGAGCTCTCGGAGCAGAAATTCGCTTAAGCGGGAAGCTTCCGGGCTCGAGGGCAAAAACTTGGAGATTCGCCCAAGGATATCTAAAAAAGACTGGAGAAAGTGCTAATGTCGTTGACAGGGCAAAGGCGGTCGCACAAACAAAACCAGGAGTAGTTGGAGTAAAAGTAAGCATACTAAACCCAAATGCTAAACTCAAAGACCAACTTCAAATAAGTGAGGAACTAGTAAAAACTCTAAAAGAGAACCTTGGAAAACTAAAAAGACCAAAAGGAGAACCAAAAAAGGCAGGAAGTAAAAAATGAAAGCAAAAGAACTCAAAAAAATGGGTAAAGAAGAGCTGGAAAAAAAGCTTCAAGAGCTTCGACTTGAACTTATCAAAGCCAGGGTAAATGCGTCAAAAAAAGGAGGGTCAAGGATTCGAGAAATAAAAAAAACAATCGCTAGAATAATCACAATCACCAAATCTTTAAAAGAAGATTCAACGAAGAAATAATATGGAGATCGATCCAAAAACAGGACTGCCTGTAGGGGCGATAGAGTGGGAAGACATTGCGAAAAGCTCGCAAAGAATTACCGTGACAAAAGACAAAAAAAGATATGGAAAAACAGTTACAATAATAAAGGGATTTGATAAAGAAATCGACCTAAAAAAAATAACAAAAGCACTAAAAAGCGAGCTTGCTTGCGGAGGAACATTCCGCGACAACCAAATAGAATTGCAAGGAGACCACGTCCAAAAAATAAAGCCCCTTTTAATTAAACTGGGCTTCGACGAAAGCTCGATAGAAGACTAAAGAAAAATGGGAAAAAATCCGAGCATGACAAAAGTAGAAGAAAAAATGGAAGTGAAAACTAAAAAACTTCCAATTCGCACTAGAGGAAGAACTTTTGAGGGAGAAGTGATTAAAAAATTTCCAACAAGGGTTGTAATAGAATTCGAAAGGATGGTTTATGTGAGAAAGTATGAAAGATATGCTAAAGCAAAAACGAAAATTCATGCTAGACTCCCATCAGAACTTTCCAAAGAGGTCCAAATTGGAGACCTGGTTCAGGTTCAAGAGTGCAGGCCATTGAGCAAAATAATCCATTTTATTGTAACTAAAAAAATAAAAAGTAAAGAAAAATGAAGGCAATCTCTGCAAAAGCCACAGAAGGGTTAAACTTAGGAGCAATACTAGTAGCGGCTGACAATAGTGGAGCGAAAATTGTAAGACTAGTATCAGTAAAAAGAGCGAAAGCCAAAAAGGGAAAACAGACCGCCGCTAAAATAGCTGATCTCGTAAAAGTGAGCGTAAGAAAAGGGACCCCAGACATGAAAGGGAAAGTCTTTGATGCAGTGATTATTCGCCAAAAAAAACCTTACAGGCGAAAAACTGGAGAAAGGGTGGCATTCGAAGAAAATGCAGTAGCCATCTTAAAAGATGCCAAAGGAAACCCTAAAGGGACCCAAATAAAAGGGCCTATTGCACGAGAGGTTATGGAAAGATGGCCAAGTGTGGCGAAAATTGCCTCCATCGTATATTAAAATGAAAAAAAAATTCAGTAAAAAATGGAAATCTAGCAAACAACCAAGAAAGCAAAGAAAGTACTTAGCGAATGCTCCGATTCATATAAGGAGAAAATTCCTCTCGATAAACCTCTCAAAAGAGCTAAGAAAAAAATATGGAATCAGGAGCATTTCTGCAAGAAAGGGAGATGTGGTTAAAATACAAAGAGGAAAATTCAAAGGAAAAAGCGGAAAGATTGTTTCAGTGAACTTAAGAAAAGGGAAAGTATATGTTGAGGGAATCCAAAGAAAAAAACAAGATGGCTCTAAAGTAAATATTCCCCTTGCTCCTTCAAATCTCCAAATAATAGAACTAAGCATAGAAGACAAAAGGAGGAAAATAAACAAGGTAAAACAATCCAAAAATAAACTAGAGAAAAAATAAAATGCACCTAAAAAGACAAAAGGTTCCAAAAACATGGCCGATTCCGAGAAAAGGAACAAAATACGTAGTCAGAGCTTCAAGAAGCCTAACTAAAAGCCTTCCTATCCTCATTATTTTGCGTGACATACTTAAACTTGCGGAAAATAGGAAAGAAGTCAAAAAAGCAATAGGACAAAAAAGCATCCTCTTAAACGGAAAGCCTGTAAGAGATGAAAAGACATCGATTGCGCTCTTTGATGTAATAGAGATTCTTCCTTTAAAGAAAAGCTACCGCTTAGGAATATCTGAAAAAGGAAAATTTCAAATCGAGGAAATAAATCAAAAAGAAAAGGACTTTAAGATTGCAAAAATTATCGGAAAGAAAATTCTAAGAGGAAAAAAAACCCAGATCAATCTCGAGGATGGGAATAACTTCTTATATGAAAAGCCGTGCAAGGTAAATGATTCCGCGGTAATAAACCTAAAAGAAAGAAAGATAGAAAAAATTCTCCCCCTAAAAGAGAAAAGAAAGATTCTCGTCACATCAGGAAAACACGCGGGAATGGAAGGTACCATTAAGAAAGTAAAAAAAGAAGAAAAAATGGTGGAAGTAGAGTCAAAAAAAGGCGAAACTAAAAATGTATTAATTAAACATGTTCTAGTAGTAGAATGAAATCCGAAAAAGTCAACCCTATGAGAAAAATAAAAATAGAAAAGGTTGTATTAAGTGTAGGAGGAATAGGAGAAGACTTAGAAAAAGGAGCAAAACTTTTAGAGTTTCTCACAGGAAGAAAGCCCGCTAAAATAAAATCTAAGAAAAGAATTCCGGCATGGAACGTACGCCCGAGAGTAGAAGTAGGAGCAGTTGTTACAATCAGAAAAAATCCAGAAGAAGTGCTTAAAAAAATGCTAAGTTCATGCAATAATCTCCTAAAAAGAAAACAAGTAAGCGAGAACACCTTTTCTTTCGGAGTTAAGGAGTATATTGAAATTCCAGGAGTAGAATATCAAAGGGATATTGGAATTCGGGGACTGGATGTCACTGTAGTATTCAAAAGAAGCGGGCGAAGAGTAAGATTAAAAAAAATCAAAAGAGGAAAAATTCCAAGCAAGCAAAAGATTGCCCCAGAAGAAATAATTAAATTTATGGAGGAAAAATTTAACACCAAATTTGTATAAAATGACTGCCAGCGATTGGAGAAAAATGTTGAAGCAGTTTAAGAACAAGCCGAAAATAAAAGAGAAATTCCTAAAGCACTGCAAACCAAAGGAAAGGAAATTCGGAATTGCCGCCAGAAAGTGCGAACGGTGCGGCAGGTTTGGAGCGCATATAAAATCCTATGGATTAAATCTATGCCGACACTGCTTTAGGGAGATAGCAGTGGAGATTGGATTCAAAAAATATAGTTAAAATGTCACAAGATGTTGTAGCAGATGGGTTGAACATGCTTAAGAATGCCAAAAGAGCAAATAAAAAGACAGTCGTAATTAGAAAAATATCTAATCCCCTTATCGAAATATTAAAAATAATGAAACGTAAAGGGGCGGTAAAAAGATATAAAATAGATTCAAAAGAAAAAACAGTAGAAGTTACGCTTGGGGATTTTTCAGAGTGCAAAGCAGTTAAGCCAAGATTCACGGTAAAAAAAGACACAATAGAGAAATATAGAAGGAGATATCTTCCAGCGAGAGATGTGGGAACACTCATTATATCAACAAGCAAAGGGCTTCTAACTCATGAGGAAGCATTTCAAGAAAAAATTGGCGGATGCCTAATGGCATATTTCTACTAAAATGAAAAAAGAAATAATTAAAGAAATTGAAATCCCTGAAGGGGTAGAAGTTAAATTTGAAGAAGACGAATTAATTGTAAAAGGCCCGGAAGGGGAAAATAGAAGAAAGTTCGAAAAAAGGATTTTTGAAATCGAAGTCAAACCGGATAAAGTGGTTCTCTATCATAAAAAAGCTACAAAAAAAGAAAAAAAGATGATCAATACTTCTGCAGCACATATAAAAAACATGATAGCAGGAGTCCAAAAAAAATTTGAGTATCGTTTGAAAGCGTGCTTCAGCCACTTCCCAATAACCATTGAAATAAAAGAAGGAAAAGCTCTAATCAAAAACTTTCTAGGAGAAAAAATTCCTAGAGAAGTCGAAATCCCTCAGGGAGTAGAAGTTAAAGTAAATGGTCAGAATATTTCAATTTACTCATGCAACAAAGAACTGGCCGGACAAACTGCGGCAGATTTTGAAAAAGCGACGAAAGTTCCTAGAAGAGATAGAAGAGTTTTCCAAGACGGAATATTCATTACACATAAAGCGGGGAGGGAAATATGACAAAAAAATTCCTTAGGAGAACTTATTACAGATATTCTAAGCTCGGAAAAAGAAGAAAGAAAAAACAGAAATGGAGAAGGCCAACTGGAAGAGATAACAAAATGCGAGAAAAGAGAAGGGGATATCCAAAAACAGTAAGCATAGGGTACAAAAAGAAAAGAAACGAAGAACAAAAAATCCTTGTGAAAAACCTAAAAGACTTGGAAAAAGTAAGAAAAGGCGAAATGGTAAGACTAGGAAAGATGGGTCTTAAAAAGAAAATAACCATTATACAAAAAATAAAAGAATTAGGAGCCAAAATAGAAAAAATTAATCTCGATAAATTTTTAGCTAAATATAAACTAAAAGGAGAAAAATGAATTTAAAACATAAAAAAGCTCTTGCTGCAAGAACTCTCGGCGTGGGAAAGGAAAGAATAGCCTTTGTTATGTCAAGACTAGATGAAATAAAAGAGATGATGACAAAACAAGATGTAAGGGAGCTATATAAAGATGGTGCAATAATAATAAAAGAGATTCGCGGAAGGAGAAAAAAGACAAAAAGAAAAAATAAGAGGGGGCCTGGCAAAATTAAAAAGAGGATAAAGAGGAGAAAACAGGAATATGTCGCCCTTACTAGAAAATTGAGGGCATATGTCTCTGAATTAAAAAGAGCAGGAAAAATCTCAAGAGAGCTCGCATTAGAACTAAGAAAGCAAATAAGAAACAGCAAATTTAGGAGTAAGGCTCATCTAAAAGAGTACATAAGGGGGCTTGAAAAATGAAGGTTCCAAAAAAAAGAAGAAGAGAAGCGAAAACAGATTACAAAAAAAGAATCAAGTTATTAAAAAGTGGGTTGCCAAGAGTAGTGTTTAGACGAACGAACAAGTATCTCATCGCACAATATGTAACAAGTGAGGAAGCCCAAGATAAGGTTGTCTTTGGAATGGACTCAAGAGTTCTTCTGAAATTAGGATGGCCAGAAAAAGCAAAATTTAGCCTCAAAACCATTCCTGCAGCATATCTTATAGGGGTTCTTATGGGAAAAGAAATTATAAAAAGAAAACTCAAAGAACCGATAGTAGATTTCGGTATGCTAAGGATTCTACATAAATCAAGAGTCTATGCCTTTCTAAAAGGGCTGAAAGATGCTGGAATTGGTATAAAATGCAAAGAAGACCTTTTCCCCGAAGAAAAAAGATTAAAAGGAGAGCATCTAAAAAATAAAATAAATATAGAAGAAATAAAATCTAAAATAATAAAAGGATAGAATGGAAAAGAAAAAAGAAAATCCTGCTAAAGAAAAAATCGAGGAAAAAGAAGAAGTAGAGAAGGATAGAAAAAGCGGGAAAGGAGAAAAAGAAGAAAAGGGAAGTAAAGAAAAGCCCGAGCAGGACTCTGAAAAAGAATCAAGAATCGTGGAAAATTGGGAGCCAAAAACAAAACTGGGAAAGTTAGTTAAAGAAGGAAAAATAAAAGACATCGACGAGATTTTGGATTCTAATCAAAAAATTCTGGAAGAGCAGATTGTGGACTCTTTGCTCGATCTCAAATCAGAGCTAATATTCATAGGGCAGGCAAAGGGAAAATTTGGAGGAGGAAAAAGGAGGGCTTGGAGACAAACACAAAAAAAGACCAAGGAGGGAAATATTCCCAAGTTCTCAACACTGGCAGTTGTTGGAGATGAAAACGGACATGTAGGAATTGGGTTTGGAAAGGCTAAAGAGACTCTTCCAGCACGAGATAAGGCAATTAGAAAGGCTAAATTAAATATATTCAAAGTTACTAGAGGGGACGGAAGCTTTGACAGCGTTGGAACAGAGAATACAAGCATCCCTTTCAGAGTTGAAGGAAAGTGCGGAAGCGTGCGAGTAATACTCTATCCCGCCCCTCCAGGAACAGGTTTAGTTGTTGGTAGAGAGCTAAAAAAAGTGTTAAGACTCGCCGGAATCAAGGATGTTTATAGCAAAACCTTTGGAAGAAAAAGAACAAGTTTTAACCTTGTGAAAGCCTGTATTGAAGCACTTAAAAAAACTACAAAAGGAGTTCCAAAATGATATGTGTAATAAGAATCTGCGGACAGGTGGGAATAAAAAAAGAGATAAAAGAAACCCTAAATAGACTTAGGTTAAGAAAAAAATACTCGTGCAGAGTTCTGAAAAATCCGACGAGAGAACAAATGGGAATGATCCAAAAAGTTAAAGATTTCGTTGCTTATGGCGAACTTAGCGAGGAGATGTTTGAAAAACTAAAGAAAAACTGCGGCGGAAAAGATGATACCTTTTTTAGACTTCACCCACCACGAGGGGGAATTGATAGCAAAAAACATTTTGAAGTAGGAAAAGGAGTTCTAGGAAACCACGGCAAAAAAATAGACAATCTTGTAGAAAGAATGTTAAAATGAAAGTGAAAAAAAGAAAAAAAGTTAGCAGAATGCGAGGAAGAGGAATGGGAACTCACGGAAGAGGAGCGAGAAAAAAAGGCAAAGGAAAAGGCCATAAAGGTGGAAAAGGGATGGCTGGAAGCGGAAAAAGGGCTGATCACAAAAAAACCCTTATTACCAAACTCTACGGAAAAAGGTATTTTGGAAAGCAAGGAATAACGAGTAAAAGAACGAAAAAAAAGAAAGAAAACAAAATTAACTTAGAGCAAATCGAGCTCAACCTAGAAAAATACGGAAAAAAAGAAGGAGAATGCTGGATAATCGAATTAAATGGATATAAAATCCTTGGAAAAGGAGAAGTTAAAAATAAACTTAAAATTTTTGCCAAATCAGCGTCAGAATCTGCAATAAAAAAAGTCAAAAAAGCAGGCGGGGAAATAATTCTAAACCAAAAAGGAAGTGCAAATGGCTGACCTCAGAAGGATCTTTAGTTTCATTCCAGAAGTTAAAAAACCTGTTGAAAGAAAACTTAGTTTTAACATAAGGTTCAAATGGACTTTAATAGTCTTACTTGCTTTTTTCGTCCTTGCGAATATTCCTTTATTCGGTTTATCGACTAATTCTCTCGAAAGATTCGAGTATCTCGCAATTGTTTTGGGAACGGATTTTGGAAGCATAATCTCTTTAGGAATAAGTCCAATTGTTATGGCATCTATTATTTTGCAACTATTAACTGGAGCGAAAATTCTGAATATAGATCTAACTACTGAGGAAGGAAAGCGATTCTTTCAAGGACTTCAGAAACTCTTGATAATTTTCTTCATAATATTTGAATCGATTATTTATGTTTCTATGCAAGGACTGCAAGCAGCTCCTGGATTTGCAGGAATAGTTATTTTCCAGTTAATCCTCGGAGGATTAGCCATATATTATATGAATGAACTATGCGAAAAATGGGGGTTTGGTTCTGGAGTTAGTTTGTTTATTGCTGCAGGAGTTAGCTGGAGGCTAGTATCAAGGGCATTCCAGTTTATAAATGCGCAAGGAAAAAATTGTCTATTGGACTTTTCCAGCACTGCTTGCCCAGGAAAAGTTTGGGTTCTTATACAAGCCTTAGTTAATAAGTATCCTACAGAGTTCGTGTCTGCAGCTGCCGCATTAGTGGTCACTGGCCTGATATTTTTGCTAATAGTTTGGATGCAATCCCTAAGAATAGAAATTCCCCTCTCATTTGGAAGACTTAGAGGATATGGAATTAAGTGGCCCCTCTCATTCTTTTATACCTCTGTTATTCCAGTAATCCTAACAGCAGCCCTTATAGCAAACATACAGCTTTTTGGAAGCTTGCTCGAAAATTGGCTTGGCCACCCAACAATCCTAGGAGAGTTTGTAAACGGAAGAGCTGTTTCTGGCTTGGCCTTTTGGATGGGCTCAACGAATATTTTAGACCTTATAATTAGGGGAGGATTTTTGCCAGTCTATTTACTCCAAGCAATCACACATACCCTCACTTTTATGTTCTTTTCAACTTTGTTCTCAATTTTCTGGGTCAAGACATCAGAAATGGATGCCAAATCGCAAGCGCATAAACTCTCTTCATCAGGTTTGCAAATCTCTGGATTCAGACAGGACGAAAGAATCCTTGAAAGTATTTTGGAAAGATACATAATGCCTCTCACAGTAATGGGGGGCCTTACAATTGGACTTTTAGCTTCAATTACAAATATCCTTGGTGCACTCGTTTCAGGAACTGCAATATTGTTAGTAATTATGATAATGTTCCAATTTTATCAAAGAATAGTACAACAACACATGACAGAAATGAATCCTTCGATAAGAAAGTTTATAGGAAGCTAGAACCAATAGCTAAAATTTAAAAACACCCCGTAATTTGTTAACTGATGAGCTCAAAAAAAGAAGGAAGCTTTAAAGTACTTTTTTTCGTTATGATTGTTTCCCTATTTGTGGCAAGTTTTTGGGAAAAGCTTCCATTTTTAAAAAGTGGTGTGCATTCGTTTCTTGACCCAAGCATTGGAACAGTATTAAATTGGAATTTGACTTTAGGCATGCTTTTTGTGACAATGCTAATTTCTTTTCTTACAACCATAGTTCAAAAGTATGCAACAGACCAAAAAACTCTAAAAGAACTAAGAAAAGAACAAAAAATTTTACAGCAAGAAATAAAAAAATATAAGCACGACCCTGAAAAAGTTCTGGAGCTTCAAAAGAAACAATTCGAATTCATTCCAAAAACAACGAAATTGAGCATGAGAGCGATCCTCTTTACAGGAATTCCTTTTATCCTTTTGTTTAGATGGTTCTGGGATTTCTTTAATTCGTTAGGCAACCCAAAATTTTTTGGAATATTTAGTTGGTTCTGGTTTTACCTAATATTTACAATGATATTTACAAGTATTTTTAGAAAAGTTCTAGATGTTGTTTAAACTTTTTGACTCTCTTTAAGTTTTTTCCTAAGAAAAGAAGAATAATCCAAAATTCCAAGCTCTGTAACAAGAGCAGTGATATATTTCTTTGGAACAAACTCAAAAGCAGGATTCTTTACCTTAATGCCAAAAATCTTTGGAATCCTTTTCCAAATTTCTTTATATCCTCTTTGCTCCATTTTTAAGAGTTTGCTGGAAAATTTCCAAGAATCTGCTAGCACATATACCGGAACGCCCTGTTTTTTTGCCAGAATGGCAATTACCTCTGAACCTATTTTGTTTATAACTCCTGAGCGCAAAATCGCATCCGCACCGAGAAAAACCTTAGTAACTTTCTTAGTAGACTGCTCCTTCGAAAGGGCCACGCCGACTGCAGCGTCTGCAAAATGGGTTACCTTTATTCCTGCTTTTTTAAGTTCAATTGCGGTTTTCCTTCCTTGAAATAAAGGACGAGTCTCTGTATTATACACCTCAAACTTCTTTCCTTTTTGCTTGGCATATATTAAGGCATGGACAACAGTAGAAGAATGGCAGTGAGTAAAAATTACATCCCCATTTTTTATCAATTTTAAGGTTAATTGATTAATCTTTTGTTGTGAATCCTTGAAATGAGACAAAATTTTTTTGGTTGGAACTTTATCAACTAAAGAAAGAACGTTTTGAAGCAAGGGTTCTGTTGGCCTTAGAGACAAAAGCTTTCTTTTGGATCTCTTTGTTGGAAAAAGAGAATAAGCATATAATGCTTTTTTTGCGATATTTTCTGCTCCCTGAATTTTGAGAGTTTTTATATCTTCCAGAATTTTTTTGAACCTCTTTTTTTTAGCTGATCTCTTACCCATATTCAAACCTATTCAAGAAAGTTTAAAAATTCTCTTTTTCTAGATTTAATATGCTTGAATCTCTAGTGAATCCTAAAAGAGATGTTAAAGGGCCATGGAAAATGTTTTTTATTGGCTTGCTTTATGCTTCGCTCTCTTTATTGCTGGCTCACTGGTTATTTAAAGGAGATACTGTCCTTAACCAATACTCTGGAATGATAGTTGTCACTTTTTGCGTAATGTTTTCTTTGCCGTTTATGTATTTCATAATAAAAAACGAGGAAAAAGAGGATGAAAATATAGAAGGACTCTGGGAGGTATGGAAAGTACATAGCGACGCTCTCTATGCATTTATGTGGCTGTTTCTGGGATTTATTGTTGCATTCTCCTTTTGGAATATTGTCCTCGAGAACTCTAACCTCCTCAATGCTCAAATTGAGACATATTGTGCAATTAATCAGCCAGGGGAAATCGAAAAGTGCGTTTCCCAATATAGTTTCTCAGGAAGGCTCATAGATGCTACTGGCTCGTCGGTCAGAGAAAAAAGGCTCCTAGGGATTTTACAAAACAATGTCTATGTTATGATTTTTACACTCCTCTTTTCTTTAATTTTTGGTGCAGGAGCGATATTTGTACTTGCATGGAACGCAAGCGTGATTGCTGCAGCAATAGGAATTTTTTCGAAATACAAAATTTCTGGAATTCCATTAGGAATTGCAAGATACATGATTCACGGGTTCCCTGAAATTGCTGCATACTTTCTAACAGCACTTGCTGGAGGGATTTTTGGAGTCGGATTTCTAAGGCACAAAACAAAAGACAAAAGGTTCATACACGTAATAGAAAATTCTATAATGCTTTTGTTCATTTCTTTAATAATTCTCATAATAGCTGCAATTATCGAAGTTTATTTTACCCCTGCGCTCTTCTAACGAACAATGGTTGAAAATACATGTAGATTTAAACTTCATTAAATTTAAAAGAAGTTGATTTAATCTATTCTTATGAATCCAATTTTACTTTCAACATTTTTCATTAGTTTTTTTTGCACTTTCCTATCCTTACCTTTTTGGATAAGAAAAGCAAAACAGATAGGGCTTGTTTGGGAGGACATGAATAAGCCAAAAAGAGCTAAAAACGTTGCTGGCTCTGGGGGACTAATGGTTCTGCTCGGAGCATCCATTGGAATTTTATCTTATATTGCAATACAAACATTCTATTTCAAAACAGAGATAATTCCTTCAGAGATATTTGCCCTGCTAACTACAGTCCTTTTTGCAGGTTTTATTGGCTTTGTTGATGATTTGCTGGGTTGGCGCCACGGAGGGCTTTCAAGAAGGTCAAGGATAATCTTGCTTCTTTTCGCAGCAATACCTCTAATGGTCATAAATGCAGGAGATTCAACAATGATGGGAATTGACTTTGGAATAATTTATCCTTTATTAATTATCCCAATAGGAGTCGCAGGCGCAACGACAACCTACAATTTTCTGGCTGGATTCAATGGCTTGGAAGCTGGGCAAGGAATCATACTTCTAAGCGCTATGGCTATCCTAACATACATAACCGGGCATGCTTGGTTAAGTGTTGCCGCAATTTGCATGATCTGCTCCTTACTCGCATTTTATATCTTTAATTATTTTCCAGCAAAGGTCTTTCCGGGAGATGTTTTAACTTATTGCATCGGTGCGCTCATTGCAAGCATTGCCATATTGGGTCATGCCGAAAAAATCGCTGTCTTTTTTTTCATTCCCTATATTATTGAAACAATACTAAAAATTAGGGGAAAGTTAGAGAAGCAAAGCTTTGGAAAACCTAACCAAGATGGGAGCCTAGAACAACCTTATGAGAAAATTTATGGATTGGAGCATCTAGCAATAAAAGTCCTAAAAAAGATTAAGCCAAGCAAAAAGGTTTATGAAAAAGAGGTCGTATTCCTAATTCACGCCTTTCAAATAATAATCATTATCCTTGGTTTCTTAATCTTCTTATAATGCTTCCTATAATGTAAAACTTTTAAACGCTTTTTGCCTCTAAGATTCGTATGGAAAAAGAAGAACTTAAAAGAAATTTCGAAGCGATAAAAAAATTTTTTAGTCAAAAAAAGATACAGACAATAGTCATTGTCTTGATTCTCATTGCAATACTTTTTCTTGGAAGTTGGATAAGATTGCAAAATCTCCCTCTCTTAAAAGACCAAACGACAGGAAAACATATCCCTCTTGCCTTAGATCCTTTCTATTTTTTACGAATTGCTGAAACAATAGTCGAACAAGGGGGGCTACCACCTTATGATCCAATGAGAAAACCATTTGAAGTCGGATGGTCTCATGAGATTCTTCCCAAAGTAGTTATCCTCTTACATAAAATAGGCAAAATATTTGATAATGATATGACACTTCAGTACGCTGACGTAATATATCCAGTAATCTTTTTCATCTTGGGATTAATTGCTTTTTTCTTCTTAATTTTAAGTTTAACAAATTCAAAAACAACTGCGCTTCTAAGCAGTTTGTTTTTGGCCACAACCCCAACCTATCTTTACAGAACTATGGCAGGATTCGCTGACCATGAAGCAATTGGTATGTTTGCATTCTTCCTAACTTTACTTTGTTATTCTTTATCCTTAAAATTCCTCGAGAAAGAAGAATCAAATAAAAAGAAAATAGGCAAAGCTATCTTGCTTGGAGGACTAGTTGGTTTCTTTGGGGAGGAATTGCTAATTTCATTTTCATGATTATTCCATTAAGTTTTGGACTAATTTGGTTAATTAAGTCTCAAAGAATAGATAAAAATGAAAAAGAAAATTTATTTAATCTCCTGGTATTTTATATTGTGTTCTTTTTTTCAAGCATTACGTTCAGCCTAGCTTATGGATTTAATATAAGCTCAATAATCTCCAAAGTAATGCTTGGAACCTCGAGCCTAATTAATGGAGCAGTCCTTCTATTTTTAATAACAGATTTCTTAATTATTGAAATTGAGGAGAGATTTAAATTCTTAGAAAGAAAGAAAGTTAAAAAGTACAGAATCCTATTTAGCGGCATTGGCAGTGCTCTCCTAGCATGTGCTTTGTTGGCTCTCTCTGGAAAAGGCATCATTCCTCTTATTTCTAGCCTAATTGAAAGGCTCTTACATCCTTTCGGCACAGGCAGGGTAGGATTAACCGTCTCAGAGAATAAACAACCATACCTAAAAGACTGGATGACCCAAATAGGAAAGAAATTTTTCTGGATATTTTATCTTGGAATGGCTTTTGTTGGAGCAGAAGCTGCAAAAGGAATCAAAAAGAAGAAGAACAAATTTTTATTCACAATTTTCTGGATAGTAGCAATT
>JAFCDW010000036.1 GCA_017609475.1 Candidatus Pacearchaeota archaeon | reverse complement strand
TAAAAATGAAAAAATAAAAAATTTTTTTAAACCAAAGATTCAAACAAGCCTCGCTCCGAAGGAACAGGGCGAGCGAAAAGAAAACGAGGAAAGTTTTTAAAAGACAGGCGCGGGGGCTTCGCCCCCTGTTTTGTTTATTCTCTTTCTTCTTTAAAGAAAAAAAGCTCATGCAATACTTAATAGAAAGTCTTGGATTTTCCAAAATGTTATGGACTTATGTATTATTTTGTAATTTTATATTATTTCAGGTAATATAATATAAAAGATGCAATTTTATGGATAATGATATAGTTTTAATTCAAAAGAAAAATTATAGAATATATCTTATCTCAGGTTTGATAATCTCTTTAGCCAGTGGTATTTTTGGGCCATTTTATATCTTGTTTATTCAACAAAAAGGAGGCGGCATTGAAAATTTTGGAATAGCTATGGGATTCTTGATGTTGACTCAATCTATTATTGCTTATTTTGCTGGTAGATATTCAGACACTCTTGGTCGAAAGCCATTATTAATACTCGAAGGATATGCTACTTTTGTGGTTATTTTAGCCTATCTTTTTATAAGTCAGGTATGGCAACTTTATCTTTTACAGATAGCCAGTGGATTGACAACTGGTATATACGAAACCGTTCGAAATTCTTTTTTAGCAGATATTACAGAAAAAAGAACAAGGGGAAAAATGATAGGAAAATATAATGCGTTAATCGGAATTGCTGCGGCGATAACTATGATGTTCAGTGGATATCTTGTAGTTTTAACTAGGATAGAAATAGTGTTTATTATTATGGCGATTGCTGAGATTATTTCTGCCTCTTTGCTTTTTTTGATAAAAGAAAGATAAAAAAGAAAGGTCAAATTATATTATATATCGCCAGTCATATCATTAAATCTCATCATGGAAGAGTATGGGCAGAATCACAAGGATTAGGAAAAGGAAGTATTTTTTATGTAGAACTGCCTGTGAGATGAGGAAATAATAAAATAAGTTTGCTCCAGCCTTTTTTAATTTGCCGCGTCAAAAACTAAAGAAAAAAAGTAGAGACCCAGTCTCTACCTAATCTTCCTAATCTCTACCTAAATTTTTAAATAAAAAACTATTAGGCTAAATTATTTTTTATCCAATCTAAAGTAATTTTAATTACTTCTTTTTGCTGAATTTTGCCTGAAAAAGAATGATTTAAATTTCTTAATATAATAATTTCTGACCGTCCACTAACCAATTTAGAAAATTTTATACCAATCGAGGGAGGAATCTTATTGTCTTTCTCTCCATATATTAATAATACAGGGATTTTAACCAATTTAGCAGTTTCTCTCGCATTATATTTTGAATAATCGTTTATATAATTTTTAGTAATTTGAATTCCATCCGGTCTTTCATAAAAACCCTTTCGTTTTATTTCCTCTAACCAAGCAGGTGCAAAATAATCATACACACCGGTTAAAGCGCCCATCCAAGAAACTAAACACCTAACTTTTTTGTTTCTTACTGCTTCTAAAAGAGAAATGAAAGCCCCCCTGCTATAACCTATTAAGCATATTTTTTCTATATCTATTCTATTATTTAGGTCGTTAATTTTATTAATTTGATTGATAATATTATTTAAATCTTTCCTCATAGAAGTGATTGTTTGTTTTTCAAAATCGCCTTCAGAGTCGCCACTTCCTCTAAAGTCAAATCTTAATACCGCAAAATTATTTCTACTAAATTCTCTGGCGGCTTTAACAAAAAAAGCATCTCGAGTTCCTAAATGGTTTCCGGCCCAGCCGTGACATATTATAATTAATGGCGCTTTTTTTCTTTTTGGTAAATGCAATATCCCAATTATTTGTTGTCCTTCGCTCCTAAAAGAAATGGGTATTTCAGAGTAAGTTGTTATTTTTTTCTGTATCATCGAAATTGAAGTTGATGGATAATTATTTTAATTTATCAAAAACTTTTCATAAAATCAACGTACTCAACAGGCTAAAATCTGACCAAAGAGATGTGGTTCTGCAATTTAAAATCTGACCGAAATAAAGTAGATTGTAATTTAGGAAAGGTTGTCTTAACTAATCATAATTTTACCTAAATTACAATCATATGATGGATATGTATTCAAGAAACCAATACTTAAAAGAATTAAGGAAAGAGTATCTAAAACAAAAATCAAAGAAAGAGAAAGGCAAATTCCTACCGTCAGTTCCTTTTAGAAAATGGAGAGAAAGGAAGTTTGGAGGAAAGAAAGGACTTTTGCCAAAACCCAAGGATTGGCATCCAATAGAACAACTGAAACAACCAGCAAAAGAAGGTTGTTTTTTTGTTTGACAAAAATATCTCAGAAATTTGAACCAAAAACCGAAGTTTTAAATGGGAAGATTTTTTAACTTATTAATAGCCTTTTAATTTTTCTAGTTCTTTAGATTCTCTTATTTTCTGTAACGCCCTTGCTTCAATTTGGCGAATTCTTTCTCTGGTTAATCCAAATTCTTTTCCTATTTCTTCCAAGGTATAAGTTATACCATCCTTAAGTCCAAATCTCATTAGTAAAATTTGTCGTTCTCTAGGAGTTAATTTCATTAAAATTTCTTCTATTTTTTTTCGCAACAAAATTGTTGCTGCTTTATGAGAGGGAGAAATTGCCTTTTTATCTTCAAGAATATCAGCTAAAACACTATCTTCTTCCTCACCTATTGGAGTCTCAAGAGAGGCAATTTTCTGTGAAATTTTCATTAAATTATGGATTTTATTAATATCAAATCCTGTTTCGGCTGCAATTTCTTCTGGCAGAGGTTCTCTTCCTAAATCTTGGAAAAGTTTTTCTTCGGCTTGATTATATTTTGAAAGTTCTTCAATCATATGAATAGGAATACGGATAGTTCTTCCTTGATTAGCTAAAGCCCTGGTAATTGCCTGCCGTATCCACCAGGTAGCATAGGTTGAAAATCTATAACCTTTTCTCCATTCAAATTTTTCTACTGCTCGCAAAAGACCTAAACTTCCTTCTTGAATTAAATCAAGTAAAGTTAAGTTCGGCGATATCCATGTATATCTTTTGGCAATAGAAACTACTAACCTTAAATTAGCATTAACTAATTTTTTTCTTGCTTCTTCATTTCCTTTTTTAATTCTCCGAGATAATTCTTTTTCTTCTTGAGGAGTTAAAAGTGATACTTTGCCAATTTCTTTTAAATAAAGTTGGATTAAGTCAATTAAATCGTTCGAAAAAATAGATTCCTCTTTCTTATAAATATTTGGTTTTGTTACTTTTCTTTTAGTCATATAAAATAATTAGAAAGTAATCCTAAATATAATAAAAATATAGCAGATAAGTTAGTTGAAAGCAAGCAAAGAAAAATTTTAGTTTTTTATAATTATATACAGATAAATATTTTATGCAGGGAATAAAAACAAGCGCTTAACCCGGCAGATTTAACACTTTATCAGAGGAGTGTTTTTTTGTTTGACAAAATAAATAAAAGTAGATTAAATTGAAATTAGAAACTTTGACAATTGAATAAGGAAAAGGAAGTCAGAAGACGAAAGGAGAATGAAATGGGATGCAACAATTTCCAGACAGAGCAGACAGATAAATTAGTTGAAGCCTCCTTAAGAGGAGAGAATTCAGGAATTCAAAGTTGTCCTCGTGAAATAAGGGAAGAGTGGGAAAGAATTACGCCTGAGATAAAAGAAGAATTAGATAGGGCGGATGAAAGATGGGATAGAGTTGAATCTCTAAATAATGAGTATTCAGGAATAGAGGTAGGAAAGGTATTGGAACCAGAATTATTCGCTACTGATTTTAAAGATACAGGGCAAGAGTTAAGTAGAGCTATAAAAGACTATCCAAAAGATTTACCTGAAGTTAAAGTCTATACTCCAGTGCTTCCGACAAAGGAGAACCTTAGTAGAATGTTAGGGCTAACAAAAGAACATGGAAAACCTTTAGCCCCTTTATCTCCGTGGGGCATAAAGATAAACCTTCATCATTATGAACAAGATCCGAAAGGCCCCTTGATGATGGTGGAAGAGAAATTTCATAGGGAAGTACCTCATCCTAAGGAAGGATTAAGTCCCGAAGATAGATATAGATACGATGAGATTCAGAGGCCGAAGGTTTGGAAAATGGCAGCTAGAGCATATCTTGGCGAGGATTTGCTTAGAGATTTTGAAAGTGCTATAAAAGAAGAAAAGGAGAAAAACCATGGATAACCAAGATAAAATTCAAGAAGTCCGGAAATTGGCTAAAGAGCTTGATTTGGGTTACTCCTCTTCTCCAGCCACTCATACTGAGATTGAAGAAATGGAATTTCAGCTTAATGTTAAGTTTCCTAAAGAATATAAAGAATTTTTAGAAACCTTTGGATATTTAGGAGAGATATTAGGTGCGAAAACAAGCGATGGTATTTCTTGGGCCGTTAAAGAAACATTATCTTTCCGAGAGGGGTATCCGGGGCCTCCTAAAAAATCAGATGAGTTTCCAAAGTTTCCTGATAACGTAGTTGTTGTTCATGAAGATGGCTTTGGGAATGCGTATTGTGTTGTTTGCAGTGGCAAAGATCAGGGAAAAGTAATTTTCTGGCAGCATGATGTTTATAGTGGGCAAGAATATCCTAATTATCCTGAAGGCAAACCAGATTTCTGGATAGAAGGACCTGATTTTTGGACATGGCTACTTGAGAAACTTCAAAGGATAAAGAAAATAGAAGAAGAGGAAAAAAAGAAAGAAAAAGAAGAAATTGAAGAAAAATAGAACCTTTTTGAATTCGAAGGTGGCGAAAGCCACCTTTTTTATTTGACAAAATTATATAAATACCTCAATATAATGATAGTCCTTTTCAAACTGAATATAGAATCAGTAAAACCAGAGACTTAGAAAGGAGACCAGAGATGGAAAGACAAGAAATAGTGAATAACAGAGAAGAAGAGATTGCCCGTTTTGAGTTAAGGCTAGATGTAGAATTCCCAGAATACTACCGTCAGTTCCTCTTAGAAAGAGGTTCAGCAGTGATTGATGGATAT
>JAFCDW010000035.1 GCA_017609475.1 Candidatus Pacearchaeota archaeon | reverse complement strand
AGAAAACTCCAATTAAGAATATGAACAAGTGGTTAGAAATCCTTTTGGGTCTCGTAATTTTGATTGGAACGATTATAGTCGGAGTTATGTCTTCGGCACACCATTGGGTGCTTCTCGGAAAGGACTTAAACTTTCTTCACGCAGCATGGATATTCCTCAAAGGAGGCCTTTTCTGGCTCGCAATTCTAATTGGAATAGTATTCATCCTAATTGGAATTAGCGAATTGAAGGATTAAAAGAGGCTAGAATTCTTGAAAAGTCTTGGGACAGTCTGCAAAAGAGAATACTAAATCATAAAGGTTCAAAACCGAATTAACAGTTAGGAGAATCGGGATATAATTGACAGCAAACAAGCTTGTACTCAACACACCTCTTATCTAAGCAATCGCTCCTTTTGCACGGCCCCATTAGCTCAACATATTCTTCAATAGGAAGTTCTCCAGAATCGAATGCCAGTTGAGTCAATTTCTTGAAAGCATCTCTAACCTTAGGCAACCCTGATTGAATCCAAGATTTACGAAGCTCTACCGGTTGCTCGATATATGTTGTGGCGATCTCGGCGAAGTTTGTTTTTTTCTTATCTAGGCTTCTTCTCCTTATATCAAAAGGAGAGTAATCCCTAAAAGAATAAAGATACGGAACACCCCCTACCGTCCTTGCTGCCTGGTCCAACTGATTCTCGTAGAACTCGTGATTGTTTGGTTTTATCAGCCTTAATGCTGCGTAAAGGTCTTCAAGAGTCTCTATCGCCTCATAATCACTTTTAAGCCGGGGATCTATAACATCAAGAAAAGCACTCTCTACATTATCACAACGATCATAAATGTCAAAGAGGAGGGTAAAAAAGTCCTTATAGGGTTTAAGAGCCTTAATTTCGCTAGAATTCACCTCTGAAGAAGCGAGCTTCTTTTTGAGGTCATACAAGACGCCAAAATACAAAGTTCTCCTAGCTATCCTACTTCCCCTCCGAACATCTTCTAAAATACGGTTAAGCTCCTCTTCCTCATAAAATTTATTTCTCTTCACATATTCAACAGCATCCATTCCGATCTTTATCTTAAGGAATTCGTCTACCTTTTTTTCCATAGTAATAAGAGCATCCTCTTTCACTTTAAAAACAAGTTTCTTTACACCCTCGTCACTATCAAAAGCCTCCCATCCCTTCACACCCATTTCGTTGTAAAATTGTTGCAAAGGGATGTATCCCTTTCCTTTTTTCCATTGCAACTCAAGAAGCTCTTCGTCCAGATCCTCTATTTCCTTAATCAATCTTCTAAGTTCAGGGTCTCCGAAAGTAGCGAAGGGGTTACCCCCATATTTTTCTTCCACAATCTTACTTGCTTGCTCACGAAGCTTCTCCCTCTTATTAAGAATCTCGTTAATTTCAGGATCTCCCAAAGCTGCTAGGATCCTCTCCTCTTTCTCCTTGATTGCCTCCTGATGAGCGTGACTCGATTCGTGCAAGATTATATTTAAAGGTCCCGGCACTTCTCTTACCTTGCTGAACTCTCCAAGAAAATCTTTATCAGTAGTATAATCTATAGCATCTCTTCCCAAAAAAAGAACCCTGACATCTTGGGCAGCCCTCGCACCCGTAGGATACAAAACAATTTTTTTCACATCATTTAACCTGTGAGGGTATCGCTCAAAAAAAGAATCAACAACATGGACAAAGGAAGCGCTTATATATTCTTCACTTCCATTTTTTCCAACAAAAGCCACAAACTCTATTTGTGGGTATTTCTTTCTAAGATGATCCAAAGTTTGAACCTGGTTATCTTTCAACAAGTTACTAATAGGCAGATCATACTTGTCAAACACAACAGATTCTCGATTATTTTTATCTATAAAAGCCATCTGATTGTATGCGTTAACTCTAAGGATAGGGCCTTCTTCATCAGCGGTAGATCCTATCTCTAAAGCAGCAGTTTGATAAGCTTCCCCTTTTATCTCTTCGAAAGAAATTTTCTTAGACGAATCGACAAAAATCCCGTCTTTATTGATTTTGAAAACAAAATTTCCGTTAGTGATTTTAGACTCTCCACTTTCTGAACTTAAATGGGTTGCCGAAGGAATAAGGCCTTCCTCATTTCTGTTTTCAACCAAAAGACCATCTCCACCACCAATCTCGAGCATCAACTTATCTTTGTCATCAGTATTAAAAATTTCATTGCTTCCAAGGATACGAACACTTAATTTTCCTTTTTCAGATGTTTGTAATCTTAATTTGCTTCCATCGAGTTTTACCCAATTTCCAGAATAATCGCTCAAATCAGAATCTGCGTCTGCAATAAGAACCCTCTCACTTTTCTCACTAACATCAAAAAGCATTTGCTTATAGTTTAGGGTTCCCTTTTCTAAAAGTATTCCTTCCTTCCTAAAACTAACAAACCCGTTTTTAAGAGTCATACCATCCTTTAGAACAAGATTTTCTCCCTTGAAAAGAACTGGATAAATTTTCTTTGAAATATCAAAAATAGGAACTTCCGCCAAACTACTATTTTCAGAAGCATACACCCTTACCTCCTTTCCGTCAAAGAGAACTCTGGAGTTTGGAGGCACACAAAAAGAAGAACCAGCAAATGTATATACCCCCCCATTTTCATTAACAAAAAAATCTGCTTCCTGAATCTCACCAGAGAGACCTATCTTAATATAGGATGTATAATTCGTACTAATGTTTTCGAAAATTAGATCTGCAATTTTAAGAGTTGCGTTTTCTTCTGTGAAAAAGATATCCACCCCGTCTCCCTCTACTTTCTGGTATTTAATTCCCTTCCCAAGAATAGTTCCTTCTTCACCAAGCCCTAGCAGCTTAGATAAATCTAACCATAGAGACGAGTCCTCTGTTCCGCTCTGGGTTTCCTCTTGAAGAGATACGAAAGATAGGCTAGAAAGAAGTATTATGAAGGCGAAGATTCCTAAAATGAAACTTTTTTCCAGTCTCATCTTATCCTTCTCCATATTTAATTGCAAAGACAAATTCAAAAGGGCCTCTCTCACCAAAATTAGTTCCTTCATCTTTAAAAACTAATTTAAGAGAATTATTATCCAAAGAGATTACATCTACTGTTAAATTATTCTCTGAAGCAAAATTCGATATACATGTGAGACAAATCCCTTCACCAGCCATTTGGGAATCCACGAGAGATTGGGAAAAACCCCGAATTAAGCCCAATTTAACAGGAACACTAATTTCCCCAAAATCTGTTATTCTAACGCTCTCTTTCCCCTTCTTAACTAATAGAGGATAATTCACAACAAAAACAACTTGTTCACTCTCAACTGTTGCCCTTGGAACTAATTCTCCTTCGCTAACATTTACTTCTGGAAATGCGCTAAAGTTATCTATGCAAAAAGGTAAAAATTCCTTAAAAGCATCAGAAAGCTCATTTTCGACATGTGATTTTGTAGGAACATAGGATTTTCCATTGAAAAAATGGTATGTTACCCCTTCTTCAAAAAAATCTAAAGGTAAAGAAAAATATCCTCCTCCCTGACCAACAGCGTAGACCGATTCCTTTGCGCTCTCCCGTAAACAGTCTTCAGCAAACTCTCCAACAGGATCTGCAAAAGAATATTGGGGTTTCTTCTCTACTCCTTTGAAATTAGAAACAACAACAAAGAATCCGACAAAAGCTACAACAATTAACGCAACAAGAATGAAAATTGTTACTTGCCCTCGAATGTTCATGCATAATATTAAGAATTTTCAATTAAAAAATTTTGCCAATAAATTAAGCATAATCAATTTGTGAGATTTACCCTCCAAAAACCATAAAACTCGCTTCAATAATTGCCGCAATGAGCAAAAGAGGAATAACAACTAAAACAAACGTTTTCAAACAGTTTAAAAAAAGTTCTTTAAAGTTCT
>JAFCDW010000034.1 GCA_017609475.1 Candidatus Pacearchaeota archaeon | reverse complement strand
TTAAACTCAGCAAGCTCAGAATTTTCCAGTGACGAAGCAAAAATAAAAGCAGAAGATTGCAGAGCAAAGTATAGTTTAGAATACTTGCAAAAATTTATGAAAGCTGGAAAAATTTGCGACAAAGTAATTTTAAGTTTTGCAGAAGACCATCCTCTCAAAATGGATTTTGCGAATGAAAATTTAAAGCTAAGTTTCGTCCTTGCTCCAAGAGTTGAAACAGAAGATTAAGCAAAACGCAAAGATAAAAGCAAAAATTGAAAATCAACCCATAATTAATTTTATAAATGACTCTTTCCTACTACATCTATGAACAAAAAAAAGGGGGAGAATAAAAATTTCTCGAGAGAACTCTTGAGAAAAAACAAAAGAGGACAGGTTGCAATTTTTGTCATTGTTGCAATAGTGATTATCGCTTTTGCAGCATTGGCTTATGTATATTTTCCAAAAATAAAATTGGCGCTCACCAGTGAAAAAAAAAGTCCAAACCAATTCATCACAGAGTGTGTTAAAGATGATTTAGAAGAATATGTCAAGCAAATCTCCCTCCAAGGAGGAACTCTTAATCCTTCTCCATATTATATGTATGAAGGAAACAAACTCCAATATATTTGCTATACTAACGAAAATTACGAAGCATGCATAAGACAAAAGACAAATCTAAAAGAGGGTATCGAAAAAGAATTAGAAGAAGCAATAGAAGAAACTGTCTCGAATTGTTTTGCATCCCTTAAAGAAGAATATGAAAAAAAAGGGTATGATGTGTCGATTCGATCGGGAGAGATAAAGGTAAAACTCTCTCCAAAAAGGATTATTGGGAGTTTTGATTATGAGGTAGTTCTATCAAAAGAGGGATCAGAGAAATATGATTCGTTCAATGTAATCTTGAACAATAATCTTTATGAATTGCTGGACCTTTTAGATAAAATAGTGGATATAGAAATAAACGGAGGCGATGCGGATCCTGTGGTCCTCATGTATGGCTATCCGCAATTCGAAATCGAGAGGAAAAAGCAGAGCGACGGTACTACAGTGTATTTGCTAAAAGACAGAGAAGCTGGAGGAATACTTAACTTTGCTGTGAGGAGTTGGGTACTACCACCGGGAATTTAATTAAAGACAAAATGAACAAAGGACAAATGTCAAAAAATAGGACATTAAATAAAAAAGGCTTGGAAATATTTGGAATTCTTGCGCTAGTGCTCTTTGCGGTAAATTTGTTAGCAAGCATCTGTGCTCAAAACAATTATGTGTGCTGCGAAGAAACAAAAAGCGGAGAATTTTGCCAGAATGTTCCTCCAAGCGAGTGTAAAGAAGGTGCAATGAAAGTTCCAGCAAGATGTGAGGATACTGGAGAGGACTTTTGCAAAGCAGGAACATGCATCTATGAAAGCACAGGAAAATGTGAAATAAATGTTCCGAAGACCGTTTGTATCAAAAATGGCGGGGCATGGGATAGAAGAGACAAAAGAGAAATTCCAATCTGTCAAGAGGGATGCTGCATAACCCCAAAAGGATTAAGCAATTTTTTCGTAACGCAAGTAGAGTGCAGAAATATTGCAGAAGAATTCGGAATAGAAACCCAATTTGACCCAAGCATAAAAGATGAACTAACCTGCCTCGCACAGAAACCTTCGGAAAAAGAAGGAGCGTGCGTTGTGAAAAAAGGATACCAAACAGAGTGCAAAAATTATCTAACAGAAGAGGAATGCCTAGCAAAAGAAAATTCAACTTTTTATCCTGGATTGCTGTGCACTGCTACAATAAATGGAGAAGCAATCTCAAACTGTGCTAAATCAAAAGAAACTATGTGTTACAAAGAGGGCGGTTCAACTAAGGTATATTTTATGGACTCGTGTGGAAACAGGGCAAATGTTTACGATGCAAATAAGTATAATGATCCTGATTATTGGACTAAAATACAAGAACCTGAATGTGCTGTTGGACCAGATGGAAGCTCAACTTGTGGAAACTGCAATTATAGGCTCGGCTCGAGCTGTACAAAATATGATAGCAGCCACCCAAATACGAAGAATATGGAAAAGCCAGAATATGGAGAATTCGTTTGTGCAGGGATAATGTGTGAATATGATACCAATAGAAATGGGAAAATAGATAAGAATGAAAGATATTATCACGGAGAAAGCTGGTGCGCTGAAGTTCCTGGAACATACTATCATCTTCCATTATATCTAACCTATGACCCTTCCAACAATAACCTAACAGATGAAGAAAAAAAAGAAATTGAAAAAGTACGCCAAGAATTAAGAGATACCTCAAAATACAATCTTCCTGGAAGTAGGTATGTCAGGTTATATTGCGACCATGGAGAAGTCAAAGAAGACCCTTGTGCAGAGTTTAGGCAGGAAATTTGCGTTGAAGGAGAAATTGTCGAGGATTTCTCTTATGCTAAGTGCGTAGAGAACTTGTGGAGAGATTGTGTAACAATTGAAAACTATACTGAGTGTGAAGATCCAAGTAGAATGTGCAAATGGGTTTGGGGATATAGATTTGATAGAGAAAACAGAAATCCAAAAGCATACGGGCTCAAGAAAAGTGATAAACCTCCAGCCGAATACAAAAAAGGAACTGTGCCAGAGTATAAATACAACTATGAAGAGCAAGGCTCGTGCGTTCCGCTAATTCCTCCTGGATATAATTTCTGGAATCCTGAAGAGAATAAAGCAACTCCTATATGTGGGATGGGAATTGTAATAGAGCCTGTTCTTTATGAAACCCATTGGGGAAGCACGGATAAAAAACTTCAGGGGGCGCGGAAGAGGTTGATGGAAGACAAAAAGTTTGGTAAAACCAAATTCAGAGCAAATCATTGTTACAAAAACTGTTATGCAATTCCAGATTATGCTAAAGAGTTCAGCAGCAAAGGGAAATATGATTTATGGGACCTAATCCACTTCCATAGTGGAGGAAGCCTTCCTAAAAAACCAGAAGACCTTCATGTTTCTGATAGAAAAGGGTATTATTGCAAAAATGCAGTCGGAGAAATTTGGGGAAAGGGGTTTGATTGCATAGGTGCTGCAATATGGGAAAGCGAAAAAAAGAAGAGAGAAAAAATTCCAATATTTTATACAAATGAACAATGGTTACAACAGATAATAAAAAGAGCAAGGTCTTTAGGAGATTGCGGATATAAGGAGGCCCAATATGAAATGCAGAGAGGACCATACAAAATAGAAGGAGACATTTTGGCAGAAACTATCTCTTCTGAATACCAAGTCTTAACTCAAAAAGGAAAAGTGAAAGAGAAAGGAGAAAAAATATTGTTATGGGCTGGAGGAATGTGGATAAAAGAAAATTTAGATAAGTTCATGGAAAACTATGAGAGCATTATAAGAGAAGGAGAGTGGAACCGAAGTGAATATATCTGCAAGGATGAAAATGGATACGAATACTACTGTGATAAAAGTCAAAAAACCGGGAGCAGCTAAAAATTCAAAATGAAACCAAAACTTGAGACAAAACTGGACAAAAGAGGGGCGCTGGCTTTGATACTTGTAGTTGGAATTATAGCATTCAGTTATGCTCTTGGAAGCAGTGTTGGGTTTGTGAGTGGGAGCAGCAGTAGCAGTGCGAAGTGCAAAAATTGCAAAGGGGAAGTGTATATAGTTCGGGAAAATGATACTCTCTCGGCGATCGCAGTAAGCAGGGTCACTACAGTTGACGATATCATAAAGGCAAGTGAAGAAGCGGGTTGCCCTATTGAGAATCGAAATCTAATTCGCGTAGGGCAAGAGATATGTATTCCGAAAAAAGGGAATCTAAAAGAGCTTATCAAAGATCTTACCATAGGGACAATAACAGGAACTATTCAAGAATTCTTCCAGGACAAATTAAAAGAGGCGTTTAGCAGCGGAGAAGGTGGACAAAAAGCTGGAGAGTCTGAAACAGGAAAATTAATGAAATTCTTTAAAAGCCATCCTGCTCTTGGAGCTCTTGTCGCAATAGTCATAGGAATTAGCCTCGCAGAGCTAGTTCTTAGACTCACTGCCAATGAAAGAAACTATATATTCGCCTCCCTAGAAAGAGCGGCAGGAGTTGGGTTTAGTACAGCGATAATAACCCCCATACTTACTAAGTTGCTTCCCTTTACTGGCTTTTGGCCAATGGTTGGAATATCATTCCTTTCGGCCTACTTCATAAATTTCCTCTTCAACTACCAAAACTTCTCCAAAGATATCAGGAGGCGAAAATTGCGAGAAGTGCAACGAGCTCGAACATGGATGCACAGAGTATCAGTGTCACACATTTGGAAGAGCATGTGAGCTAATAAATAAAGGAACAAAATACGAGCGATGTGCTTGGGTAGGAAAAGATGATAGGTTGCCTCCTATTCTTGAACCATTAGAAGGTGTCCTTCCAGAAGGGCTGAAATATGTCGAATCAGAAACTACTTCTCCTCCAGAAAGGGGAGTAAAGGTTGTAAAGATATTGGATCCAGAAAATGAAAATGAATGCCTTACCCCTTTCACAAGCTTAATAATTGGAGTAAAAACAAACGAATATGCCAATTGCAGGTGGGATTATGAAGACAAAGGGTCCTATTCTGAATATGCCGAATCGTTTACACAAGGAAGTGCTATGACGATAAATCATACTTTCTATCTCCCAAGTTCTGCTACTGCGAGTGAAGAGGCTCTAGAAAATGTTGGAATTGCAATAGAAGGGGGAAGAAACTATGCCTTCTTTATAAAATGCGTCGACCGCAATGGAAACGAAAACCCGCTTCCATTTATGATAGAATTTTGTGTTGAAGAAGGGCCAGACCTAAGGCCTCCAAAAATCCTTGGAACCTCGCTAGATGGAGCGTACATAAGATATAACGCAACTAGCCCTATACAAATGAGCCAGCAACGTGCAAGTGGGATCTTCAGAACAGGGATTACGAGAACATGGCTTACAACTTTTCCCATTGCTCGCAGAATATGGAAGATTATCTTCAAGGAACCCTCTCATATGGTTGTAATGGAACCATAACAGGATTCAAGGACAGGGTAGAAAACACTTACTATATAAAATGCAAGGATAAGCCATGGTTAGAAGGAAAAGAAAAAGAGGGAGATGTGTCCAACAAAAGAATCGCAAATAGAGACCCATATATCCTTAAACTAAAAGGAACTGAACCGCTTTACATAGAATACATAACAATAAACGGAAAAGGAAGTGGAGCAATACTAAAGAATCCTGCAACAGAGGGGGTTGGATTAATCCATCTCGAAGTGAAAACAATCGGAGGAGCAGAGAACGGAAAGTCCAAGTGCTTATATAGATTTAAAGATAACGAGTCTATCAAAGAATTTGGAGAAAATTGGTTTACATTCTATAATGAAGGGTCATATCAATACAAAGAGAAAAACACACAAACCCTAACCCTCGGAGAAGGAAATTATACTTTGGAAATCCTTTGCCTAGATAAAGCATCAAATGATGATAACCAAACAATAAACTTCACTATTGAAATTGACAGGTCAATACCACAAATTGTAAGGGCATACAAGGAAAATGATTTCTTAAAAATCATAACAAACGAAAAAGCTAAATGCGTTTATAGTATAACAGGGTGCTTATATGAATTCGATGATGGAGAAACAATGACAAGCTTAGACGGAATAGAGCATTCTGTCGCATGGGACCCAGAAAAAACCTTTTATATCAAATGCAAAGATGAGTATGAAAACTTGCCAGGAATAAGTGATTGCACAATGATCGTAACTCCTTCTAAAATTGGGCAAAACGAATGAAGCTAAAATAGACGCAAACCATTCCTTAGGCAAATAATAAAGTTCAACAACCCAAAATTTATAAGTTGAGGTTTTTTAGTTAGACTATGAAAAGAGGTCAGACAAAACTATCTTTTGGAATGATTTTCTCAATTATTCTCATAATAATTTTCATCTCATTCGCATTCTATGCAATTAAGCATTTTCTCTCGTTGCAAGAAAAAATTCAACTAGAAAAATTCGCCGATAACATAAATGACGATGTCGACGAGTTGTGGAAGAGTACGCAAGGTTCTCAAACAGTTACTTATTCTCTTCCGTCAAAAGTGAAACAGGTCTGCTTCGCAAATGATGCTTATGGAAATCTCCTGCTAAAAGATAAAAAAGGAATTCCGCTCGGAAGCTGGCAAATAGACCACCTCAATCTAGATGAAATGCTCGGAAATCGACGACAAATTTGCTTTGAAGTTGCGGGAGGAAAACTCGAAATAGTTCTCGAAAAAAATTACGGTCAAACCCTCGTAACAATCAAAGCGCCTAGCAAGAACAACTAAAATGGACAAAAAAGGATTTCAAATTGCTTTTTCCTGGCTCTTTGCAATTATCGTTGGAGGGGCTATACTTGTCCTTGCTGTCTTAGTAGCAACAAAAATTCTCGGAATAGGCGGAGCCCAAGTAAGTGCTGAAACTCAAAAGAGTCTTGAAGTAATCATGAACAATATCGAATCTGGACTTGAAACTTCACTTGTTACGAGTTTTTCTCTACCTCGAGAAACCCAAATAGTCGGAGAATGCTATGAAGAAGGACCTTTTGGTAAGCAAATAATAAGGGTTTCACAAAAAAATTTTGGAAAATGGAGCAAACCTATCTCAGGAGCCTCAACTTCGAATAGATATGTTTTTTTATCAAATCCTGCCGAAGGAAAAATATTCTATATCTTTTCCAAACAATTTGAATTTCCTTTCAAAGTCGCTAACTTGATTTATTTAACATCTGCTTCGACTAACTATTGTTTCGTGGATGCCCCACCCAGCATAAAGGAAGAGTTAACAGATCTAAAAAGAATGGACCCTAAATTGAACATATGGGTTGATGATTGTCCTCAGAAGTCTCTAAAAGTTTGCTTCGGAAGTTCAAGCTGCGAGATAAATGTGGATTATGGGGAGGGGGTTGTAAAAAAAAGAGGGGAAAAAGCGCATTTTGTTGGAGATGCCTTAATGTATGGGGCAATTTTCAGCGATAAGGAAAACTACGAGTGCCAAATTAAAAGATTAATGGCAAGAACGAAAGAACTTGCAAAAATTTATATGGAAAAAGAGAACATAATTGCATCGAGAGGAACCTGCAGAGGTTCCCTTAGCCCGGAGTTACAAAAAATTAAAGAAATTGCATCTGAAGTGCAAAGTTCGGAAGACTTGCTCAAGTACAAAGAGGTTATCGAAGAGATAAGAAGAAAAAATGAAAACTCGGAATGCCCGCTCTGGTAAGAAAGGACAAATGAAAATCCAGCAAACAGCATTTATGCTAATAGCGTTAACTCTTTTCTTTGCTCTCGTCGGAATTTTTATATTGGGATTCAGTTTGTCTGGACTAAAAGAAAAAGCGAACTTGATTGAGCAGGAAAAGGCCATGATTCTTGTTTCAAAACTTGCTAATTCTCCAGAATTTTCCTGCACCAAAACCTTCAATAATAAAGTAAACTGCATAGACCTCGACAAAGTAATGGCACTAAAAGAAAGAATCGAAAAGTACGAAGGATTTTGGGAAATTGGGAATATTGAAATTATAAAAATTTATCCCAAGCAGGAAGGGGTTTGTACAAAAGAAAACTATCCTAATTGTGGAAAAATTATTTTAAAAAAAGAAGATGAAGGGATTTACACTTCGAATTTTGTAGTTTTGTGTAGAAAGGATTTTTTTATGGGAGTTCCTTATGATAAGTGTGAACTTGGGAAAGTCATGATAAGCTATACTAAAAAATGAAGAAGGAGAGTAGTTTCAGAAAAAAATGAAAGGAAAAATGAACAAAAAAGGACAAGAAGAAATGGTAGGATTTGCTTTGATAGTGATTGTTATGGCAATTGTTCTCTTGATTTTTCTGAGCTTTGTTATAAAAGGAAAATCAAAGCAAGAAGTTGAAAGTTATGAAGCAAGTAGTTTCATACAATCTGTTTTGCAATATACTACAAACTGTTCAAAAGACTATGAAATGAATTATCAAACAATACAAGGAGTTCTTTTTGAATGCATAAAAGGAGAGGCTTGCCTTGATGGAAGGGATAGTTGCGAGGTTTTAAAAAAAGAAATAGAAGGCATGCTAAAATCAAGCTGGAAGGTTGGAAACGAGAGCCCGATTAAAGGGTATAGCTTCAGAATTGAATTTGAAGGAGAGGAGATCCTCTCTCTTTCAGAAGGAAACGAAACCTCGAACTATAAAGGAAGCTTACAAAGCTTTCGCAAAGCAGGAAAACCTGTTGAAATAAGGTTCAAAATATTCTACTAAGAATACATAGTTAAAGTAGATTTCATTTCTAAGTTACATAGAAAGGTTTATAAATGAAACCTTAAGAAACGGGCTTTTTCTTGAAAATCATGGTTCTAGAAACAGCAAGCTTTTTAAACGAAATGCCTTAAAACTATCAGCCCGCAAGGGCAGTTCTACATGGGGGATAAAAAGAAAACATACTCATCTCAAAAATTGTTTACCCCATGGCAATTTTTGAGGGAGTGTTGTCTTAGACAACCTATGTTATAGAGGTGAAAGGAGGTTAAAAAAGATGAGATTTAATTTCAAAAAGATTTCAGCGATTGGAGCTAGCATCCTATTGACAGGAATGTCAATGGGTGTCGCAGCAGCTGCAGCTTACCCAAGCCCATTTGTTTCAGACGATTCAGACGATGGTGTTGGGGACGTTGCAATTGTTTATGGTTCCAATGCAAAGCCAACAGACCAAGTTGCAGCAACCAACATAAAAGAGGCTCTGTCAGAGTATGTGAAAGGGACTGCGACAATCAGCGGAGAATCATACGAGTTTAATACCGGAAACTCGAAACTTTGGCTAGGAAAAGGCGTTAGGGACATAGTAACTACAAACCTTGATAAAGATGAATTGCCAAATGTTTTGGAAGAAGTAACTTACACAGACAACGACAATGACGAATTCAAATACAAGCAAAAAGTAAGTATGGCCAACCTAACGTTGCAATTGTTCGATGACAATGACTATGCAAGAGATGAACCAACAATTGGGTTCCACATTACGGATGGTGCGAATATCTTAAATTATACCCTTGACTTTTCTACCCAACCTTATTGGAAAGACCTAGCCAACACAGAAATCACCATCTTAGGCAAAGAGTATTATATCCTATCTACTTCGGACAACAATACATTGAATCTCCTAGATTCGGCAGAATCTGCAACATTGAATGAAGGTGAAACAGCAACCGTGGGAGGAAAAGAAGTGAAAGTCTCTGTAGTTGCCGGATCCGGAAGCACAGCAACAGTGGTATTTGAAGTAGATGGAGAAACTCTGGACAGCCTAAGTGCAGGTCAAACAAAGAAACTTTCTGAAGATTCCTATCTGGGTGTAAGAGAGATCATTGCTCAGGACTATGCTGGGGGTATCAAGCAAGTTAAATTCAGTATTGGAAAAGGAAAAATTACCATCCAAAACGGAACCACTGTAGAAATCAACGGAGAGGATGTTGATGGTCTTGAAGCAACAATTACCAATGACGCAAGTGGTAACAAATTGGATACCATCACCTTGCAATGGAACGCTGACGACGAGATGTTTATTACAGAGACCTCTGAAATTGTGATGCCAGGGTTTGAAGCAATAAAGCTATCCTACTTGGGAGAGGAATACCCTGCTGAAGAAGAATTTACCATTGAAGCTGATGGAGATGATAGCCTAAAGTTATCTGGATTTGATATGAAAGACAATCCAGATGAAGACATCCACATCCTATACTGGAATGGAACAAATTATATCCTTCCAGGTCATGACGAGGATAATCGGCTAGCAGTGGTATACAGCGGGAACCTCACCTTTGTTGATGGGATCCACGACTACTTCGTGGTATCCTACAAAAGCGGAACAACAGCAGAGTCCTATTTGGTTAGAGCTTCAAACTTTGGTGAAGGCTCAGATGATGAAAAAGGAACTTCAGACGACACCGTCAAGATAGAGTATAAATCTGGAGGCGATTGGGTAGAAGAAACCTCTAATGCAGAAGCGGGTGAAACCATCGAACTTGGAAGTGCTGCAATAAAAGTAGAAAATGTAAATGCTAGTACAAAAACAGTAACTTTCAGTGCAGCAAATTCAAACACCAACTTCCACACACTTTACTCAGAAGAAGGGCTTGAAGTGTTGTTGCCATGGATAAACACGACTACGGTTAACCTTACAACCCAAAATATCACTGCGGACAATTGTAGTGATGTCTATGGGAACTACGATTTATCGACAGGCCAATTGGGATATAATGCAACTCTTGCGAATAACACCGACACAATTTCATGTGTCTACTTCCCAGCAACATACACCTTAGTAATGAGAGAGGAGGACAAAGATGGAAACGTTGCTTCTGGAAACAGATTCAACTTTACAATTGGATCTGCAACATCCGGAAGTGATGAAGTTGTTTCAATCACAGGAATTGGTGGTGAAACACCTGCTTCAGATAGCGAGTACGAAGTAGGACAATCCACACAAGAGTACCTTAGTTATGTCTATGGCCCACTTGCTACAAAGATAATGTATTATGCAAGTGGAACTCAAGACTATGCTAAGGTAACATACCACGGTGGAGAGTCCTATGGAAAACTAGTTATCTCAGAGTCTAGCGCCACTACAACATCCGGTGGTGACCTTGGAGATGTCATCATTTTGGACACCGAGGTCAGCTCAATGAAGTCAAAGAACTTGATCATTGTTGGTGGAAGCTGCGTAAACTCGGCTGCTGCCACATTGGTCG
>JAFCDW010000004.1 GCA_017609475.1 Candidatus Pacearchaeota archaeon | reverse complement strand
TTTATTTAAAACTATACTTACACACCCGTTCCCATATTGGATAATTATATTCCTCTCTGCAGCAGGGACTTTTTTATCCATCTACTTTGGAGACGAACTGCTTGACGTTTTGAGCCATGACCAGAGAGAAAAGCACAAAAAGCACAAAAACAAACACAGACTAATCATTTTCCTATTTATAATTGCAGCAATTATTCTCCTCTACTTTTATCTTCTGAACTCTCTTCATGTAAGATTCTAACATTAAGTGGCCGCAAAGTTCATCTGAAGATTTTTCCAACGAGCAGGCGTCCTTTTTAAAGACTATAAAAGAAAACAATCAGATTCCACATATAATGGGCTACTAGTGGAGGAATTATACTTTTACTTCGAAAGTAAACTAAACCATATATTATTCCGGAATAAAAGTGCATCATTGTTGCATAAACTCCATGCCCAAATGCAAAAATTGCTGCTTGAGATATAAGTATAATATATTGGTTTAATCTAGTTTGGATTTTTAAATTTGAAACAATAAAAATTGTTGCTATTGGAAATAATGTAAAAAATGGAATATAAATAATCTTCTTTAAGGAAAAACTACCCAGCCAACCTAAAGATAGAAATAGGAATGTCGGGACAATTAACGAGATAGCTACAAGAAATGAAGAAAACAAGTCTCTAATTTTTATTTTTCTACTTGACAAATTTAAGAAATGTTGAAGGATTATCCTTCTATAAATAATCTCCTCAAGAGGAGGAGTAAGCAATAAACTAAATACAATCACGTTCACAAGAGTATCTCTTTCTTGTTCTTGTTGAAAATTAAAGATGCCATAAATAGCAAGGCCTATAATAGCTAAAATTCCAATTAGGGAGTAAAGAAGAATGTTTCTTTTTTTTGGTTTATCTTTTCTTAAATTGAGAAATTTAGAAATAATCAAAATTAGAATAAAGCTAATGAATAATCCAAGAAATCCGAGAAAAAGCGATCTCATTTTGTCTAAGCAAAAAAATCGTTGTTTACCAAAATCCTAAACCCATTGGTTTTAGCTTCTTTCTTTAGTGTTTCTAATATCTCTTTTTGTTTATCTTTCAATGATTCAACAGAAAAGCCTTTACCTGTTGTAAGTTTAAGAATTGGGACAGGGTTTAAGTTCTTCCCATTCATTTTTACATCTACTAAATTTGTAAAAAGCATCATTTTTAGCAAGCCATCTTTAATATCTCCTAAAGAAGGCAGATTATCTGCTTTTGTGTGTTTTGCATCAATAAGCCAAATATCGTTATTATGTAATTCAACTTCATCTGAAGTAAAATAATAATTCCCGCCGAGATAATTTGTGATTGTTATTGTCCCTTTTATTCCATCTAATTTTTCTTTAGGCTGTATTGTTACGCTTTCTCTTTGTTGTGCCTTTTCTGCAAGTGCTCTTGAAAGAGTCATAAAAGCATCTTTACCTTTCTTTAGCTGACTAATCCTTTTCTCTGCTGATTCCCGAGAGTGCATTTCAACTCCTGTAACTTCAGAAATTCTTTGATAACAATCTAATGCTTTCTTTCCAATTTCTCCAATTTTTTCTATTTGAGATATATTCCAATGTAGAGCATCAGATTGATAAGATAGCAATTTAGTTATTTCTTTTTTCAAATACCTGATATCAAATCTTTGTTTTGTTATTTTGTTTTCATATCTTGTGCTTTGTTCCGCTTCTTTGTAATAAGCTATAATGACATAAACTCCCAATAAACTCATTAAAGAAATCGTGTCCCATTGTAAAAAATCTCTATCTCCTTCTTTTCCTTCATCTTTGAATATTGGAATAATGGTAACCTTTTTACCTGAAAAATCTAAAGAATCATAAACTCTTGCATAAGGATAGGATCTTGTTCTTTTTGCAGAAACCCACCAACTTAAAGCAATTTGATTTTTATCGTTTATTTTTAGGATAAAAGTTGCTTCTTTTGCTAATGCTTCTGCTAATTTTTCAAAATCAAATGTGTCTAATTTTCTACATAAAAACGGCTTATATTTTATGCCCTTTATCTTTGCAGTAATATTGTCTATTTTATCCATCCTTTTTCCCTCTCTATTATTTCAAAAGTATCTTCATTTTTACTTAGTGTTTTTTGTTCATCAAACCCTAATTTTTTCTTGATTATAGGAACAAGGGATTTTTTAATTTCAATCCCTATACTATTCCTACCCAATTGTCTTGCCACTTTCATGGTTGTGCCAGAACCCACGAATGGATCTAGCACCGTTTCACCAACATAGGAGAACAATTTTATTATTCGGTAAGGCAGTTCTTCAGGAAATGCGGCTATATCTTTTTCTAATGGAGAACCGGGCATTACGTTATTCATTTCCCATAAAGTCATAAACCATTTTTTGTCTTGAAATTCTTTTTTATCAATTTTTGATTTTTCTCTTATCTCTTTAGGGATTGATTTATAATCAAATTTGCCTTTTTGAAAAATGATGATGCTTTCGAGAAGATTATCAGGATAAAAATACATTGGATAAGGATTCTGTAAAATAACCCCACTTCTCCTGCTTATTCTTAAATAACCATCTGGTTTTTTCCAAATTATTCTGTCTCTATATCTAAAGCCTGCTTCTAAAAAAATCTTTGTGGCGTCTGCAACAATTGGAAATTTATCTCCATTCACAAGCATATCATCTATGTTTAAAACAAAAATTCTTCCATCTGCCAAAACTCTAAAAGCTTCTTTTGCTACTTTTCTTAACACGCCTAAAAACTGTCCATAACTTTTGAATAAATTTTTATAATCAAAAGGAGCATTAAAATAAGGAGGCGAAGTTACAACTAAATGCACACTTCCATCCGGAATTTCTTTCATTTCCATACAATTCCCAATTATTAATTTATGATGTGTTGCCATCTTATTTTTCTCTTATTATTTTTCTTTAGCCCTTTTTCAATAAGCAATTTATTTTCATCAACCTTTAAAGTAATGTTTTTACTAGCCATTTCAACCCCCTCTAATCGTAAATATTTACCATTCTTTATAAGTATTGCTAAATTCCTTCTGCACTTCACTTTCGCCCATTCATCCTTACTCTCTTTCAAGCAATTCAGGTGAAGAGAGATACACCAGGCGAAACCTCTAAACCGCACACTATTCAAAACCTTTTTAACTTTCCTATCATGTATTCTCCCATGAAAAACTCTCAAGTTAACTCTCAAACTAGCTTCATTCGCCAACCAATTGTAACAGTCGTTGGTCACGTCGATCACGGAAAAACTTCTATCTTGGATTGCATTAGAGGAAGCTGTGTCCAAGAAAGCGAAGCTGGAGGGATAACTCAAAAAATATCTTTTACACTCTTTCCAATAGAGCAAGCAAAAAAAGCATGCCCTCTAATAGAAAAATCCGGAATCAAACTAACTTTGCCTGGATTCCTTTTTATTGATACTCCCGGCCACGCGGCCTTCACAAACTTAAGGAAAAGAGGAGGAAGCTTAGCAGATTTAGCTGTTCTCGTTATTGATATTAACGACGGAATAAAACCACAAACCGCAGAAGTAATCTCCATTCTAAAACGCAACAAAACTCCTTTCCTAATTGCTCTAAACAAAATTGACAATATTTCCTCATGGAGAAAAATGTCAGAAGATATCCAAACAAATATCGAAATGCAAACTGAAAATGCGAAAAGAGAATTCGAAGAAAAATACATGACCCTCATCGCATCCCTAAATTCGCACGGATTCGAGGCAGACCTCTTTTATCGCATAAGCGATTTTACGAAAAAAATTGCACTTGTTCCATGCTCAGCGAAAACAAAAGAAGGAATTCCAGAACTAATAATGGTCCTATGCGGTTTAAGCCAAAAGTATCTTGCAGAAAGGTTAAAACTCGGAACAGATGCAAAAGGAGTTATCTTGGAAATAAAAAAGGAAAAATCGCAGAACTATATCGAAGCTATTTTATACGATGGAAAATTGTCCAAAAAAGACGAGCTCGCAGTGGCAAGCCTTTCTGGAGAAGTGGTTATTTCCAGAATTAGAGTGCTAGAAGAAGTTCTCCCACTCTCGTCGAAATTCGAACCAAAAGAAGAAGTCCGAGCAGCGACTGGTATAAGAATGCAGTTCACTGACAAAATCGAGGTTCTACCCGGAATGCCTTTTGTAGTTTTCAAGAATAATCTCCAAGAAATAAAAAAGCTATTTAGAGAGGAAATTTCCGAAAGTGTGAAAACTGACAAAAAAGGAATAATCATTAAAGCCGACTCCCTCGGAAGTTTGGAAGCTCTTCTCACATTACTCCGCCAAAACAACATTCCAGTAGTTAAGGCAGGGATAGGGAAGATAAACAAGAGCGATGTTGTTAGAGCCAAAGCAAACAAAGAAATAAATGAACTGGATTGCTTGATTCTCGGATTTGGGGTAGAGCCCGATGACGAAGTTAAAGAACTCGGCCCGGATGTCAAGATAATTACTGGAGATGTCATTTACAAACTAATCGAGGATGCTTTAGAATATCGCGAACAGAAGAAAAAAGAAATTGAAAGAAAACGCTTAATGGGCCTCTCACCAATTTGCAAAATAAAGATACTCCCCCAGTATGTTTTTAGAAATTCCAATCCGGCAATTTTCGGGGTAAGGGTCGAAGCCGGAACACTCACTCAAGACACTCCTCTTATCGACGAGAATGGTCAAAAGGTCGGAAGGGTTAAGTCCATGCAATCTGAGAAGAAATCAATCAGCGAAGCTAAAGAAGGAATGGAACTTGCCATATCTGTTCCAGGAAGAAATTTTGAGAGACAGCTAAAAAATATAAATTTTTTATATTCTGATATAACTTCCTCGCAATTCAAAAAATTCAAAGAAAATAAAGACCTCCTCTCACCAGCAGAGCTCCAAGTCCTTCAAGAAATTAGTCAAATCAAAAAATTCGAAGAGAGGTTGTGAAGAAAGAAATACGACGTATTTAGAGAGTGATAACAAAATTTAAATAGTGGCGTGGAATAGGGAGGGTATGAAAACAATAACCCGAAGGGAATTCCTAAAAGTCGGGGGAGCCGGACTTGTGTACCTTTTAGTTCCAAAAATAGTTAAGACATCCACAGACCTCGAATTTATTCTTCAGAGTAGCGAGCAGCCCTTTTCTCCTTTGCCTGGCGGAACGGTAGTTCTCCAGGGAATTTCAGACCCTAATTATTTAGAAATCAAGGAAACCGACGAAAACGGATCTGCAATATTTTCTGTTCAGGATTCTAATTTCTTCTATTTCTTTGGTTTCAAGCAGGGATACCATCCAAAATCAGGAGCAGTTTTTAGCAGCGATAACAAAAGGATACCTCTCGAGTTGGAGCCGTTCCAACCGGATGAATGGCAATACTACTATAAAACTGATGGCAAGCTTGAAATGAGTTTTATTAGCTTCGATAAAGATACGAATTATGAATGGGGGGATGAGTTTAATTATGAGGTAGAAATTGGAAGTGTAAGTGACGAAGAAATCCATCTCTCCAACTTTGACATTAAATCCGGAGTATACAATGAAACAAACAATCCTGTTGTCGTTGAGGGAGAAATTTGGGGAAGTCCAAACCCCTTTATTACTTATAACATTTATCTCAAGCCAAAAAAAGGATGGATAAGATATACTGCCCAAGGAAATAAAGTAACTGCCATAATAGGAGAGTCCTACGGAGTCTTTAATGGAACTTCTTTTGATGTGAGTGGAGAAGGAGAATGGGTTTCAAAAACTATTCAAACAAATGACAATGTAGTTCCAGAAGGATTGCCCTCGGGGAATTATCATGTCCTAATTGAAATTCTTGGACTGAAAATCAAAAGCCAGGATTTCTATATTAAAGCTCCCTCTAGTAATTTTGTTTCAGAAGATAAAACAACTCTAGAAAGAAAGCTTCTCGCATTTCCAAATCCTGCAAGGGACAAATTTAGAATAAGAGGATGCAGACCGAACGAGAGAATTCGAATTTATGACTTGCTCGGAAGAAAAATCTACGACGGACCGGTTGGAAATGTCGATTTAAGTGATTATAAATCTGGGACCTATATCGGGGTAATAGGAAAAAATAAAATCCCTATTACTAAAATCAAATGAGTGACACGAAATCAAGTGATAGAATAAAGAGAGGGATTTTAGGATTGGCAGTTCTTTGCGCTCTAGCTTCTCCGACCAAAGCGAAGCAAGTCTTTCTGACCGATGGAAAATTCTTTAAAGCAACTTCCCGAAAATTAGAGTTCTACATGAATGATTTGAGAAATCCTTTAAATAGTCAAGGATTTTTCAGAATAAAATCTAATCTAACGGATTTTTACTTCCGAAGATTTGGTCTATTCAACTATCAGTATGGATTTGAATCTGGTGATGGGTTTTTTAATTTTAGAAAATATTCTAAAAGAATAAAAAATGAGGAGTTTAATATAATATCCTCTATTGATATTTCGTCTCATGATTATGAAGCGGGATGCAAAATTTATCTTCTCAAAAGTCCAAAGTTATCGATTGGGGTCGGAAGAGCAGAATCACAAAAAGATTTAGAATCAAAGGTGATTTGCATTCAAAGTAGCGGTTCAAAGAATGGTAAAGAGCTCATAACAAAATTAGAAGGAGAATTAAAAGAACAAACAACACTAATAAATTTAAAATCGAAATTTGGATATATCACCTTAATAAAGAATTCGCTCTCATCAGAGACACTTGAGCAGAAAAAGGATGAAGAAAACAAAAAAACAATAAAAAATAAAAATTTGAAAAGAATTTACTTTTTCAGTCCAGCACCTGAATTAGTTGGTTACGCTTATGATACTAATCACCACGCATATTTAGCGAAATATTGGGAAGACTTTGGTATCTTTATTAGATTAAATTTCAAAAATATGAAAAATTCTGCACTTGTGATAGAATCTTCCAACTTAAAAGAATTTGAACTAACCGAGTTTCACAGGGATATTGAAAATTACAATAGAGAAGTTCCACGAATTTACGATCTCAAATATGAAACAAATAAAAGATTGGCTTTTAACCCTTTCTTCGAGAATAATTTTAGAATCAAACTAAAAAAAGGAAAAAAACCAGAATTCTCGTTGAGCAAAACAATAAAGCTTAAATACGTCAATTTCTATTTAACTTTGAAGGAACCAAGAGAGATTAATGTTGCAATGTCTCCTTACCTTAGTATAATAATGTGCAGAAATAAAAGAAGGCCTTTAGGAAGAGTAATCATGGGAATTGATAATCTTATGGGGAAAAATAAAACAATTTACATCGGGTATCAAAGATGAAAATAAAAAAGAAAAAGATTATTCCTCTGTTTTTCGCAATAGTTTTAGTGACTGTGTTATCTGGATTTATTAACTCTGCGGACTATGTACTCCAGTATGATGGTTCAAATATAAACTATGGTGTTGTAGGAAAAACGTTCGAAATCATGTTAAGCAACCCTAATGAATACAATTTATTTGTAGACTTTAACGACACGTTAGAATTAATAAATAGGAGTATGGGAATGGATACTTATTCTTGGACCCTCAGTACAATGGCAGGAACAAGAACCTTTACTCTTTCCAATGGAACGTGCAATGAAACATTTCAAATTCAAGGACTAAGCGAAGTAGAAGAGTTATTTAATCATGTAGGGGAGATTCAAATAACCATAAAGCAAGATGAATCTAATTTCTCAATAGAAGATTTAGACCTTAAGGGCGCCACAAATGAATATATAGAATTCAATTTCGACGAGTTTTCTGGTAGTAGAAAATCTATTCAATCCATATTAGATGGAATAGAGCTCGACTTTACATTTGAAGAAGGAAAATCTTATCCCACTTATAACTATTTAGGCCTAAGCGGTCAAGCGAGAGACATTCTTGGTTCCATAATTCAATTCAATCAAGATCACTTAAGCTATGACTCTACCGATGACGTGCTAAACAATCCTACTTTGTTAAATGAGTTAATTGATTTGTATGATTTAGTTTATAATTACTCGAGAACTACAAGAATTATCAAATCTGGAAATGATTACTATGTTTATGTTAATGAAGGGTATACTAATCTGGGCGGGAGTACTCTAAAAACAATAAAAGAAAAAATAGAAGAAGGAATCAATTTTGTGAATCCCTCTGAAGTTATAGAATACCTAAGCCCTTATTATAACTTTTCAGAATATCTCAATGACATAACTTGGGACACTTACGTTGATATTTCCTCAATAGAACTAATAGATGGAACTTATGATATTTCTTTAACTTTGACTGATGCTCACGGAAATAATTACACCACAGTAATACCAGTAACACTTGACATTAAGAATGTGGAAGAAGGCATTGCAAATGAAGGAGTTTATATTCCCACCGAGGAAGAAATTGTGGAATACGTCCAAGAAATTTTTGGATTGCCGGAAAATACCACAGTAGCAATTGTAGTTTACGGCTCGAATCTTCCTGAGGAATTTGAGGCAAGTGAAGCTCCTACAGAAGTGGAAACTCCTGTAAATTTCATAGAAATAAATATTTCTACAAACTCCACGAACCAAAGCGGTGAGTACAGGGTTAATTTCACCGTTTCCTCAGAATATAATAAAGACCTTGTCCAAGCATACGTTTATGAAAATTCAAGCTGGACAGAGCTTCCAACATATTACGTAAGAACATCGGGGGATAAGCATTATTTCTATTTCATGACCTCTCACTTCTCCCAGTTTATGATAGGAGTGAAGAAAGCCCGAGTCACCCCTACTCGAGGAGGAGGAACTTGTATAACATATTGGATATGCACCGAATGGTCTGAGTGCATAAATGGTATTCGAACAAGGAATTGTACAAAAGCGAGGAAAAACTGCCAGACGTTGACCCCCAAACCTCAAGAAGTCATGAGATGCATAGCAAACAAATCTCTTCCAACTTATACTCCACTACCACTAACAAATCAGCAACCTCGACGAAAAACTCCAAAAGGATTCTTCGGTGTTCTAACGGGTGCAGTAATTGGAGCGCTGAACTCACAAATAACATTGCTCACAATAAGTTTCATTCTATTAATTTTGATAGCCCTTCTCTTAATCAAAATAAGGAGGATAACCTCTAGGAAGAAAAAATCTAAGAAAGCAATTCAAACAACAAATGGGTAGTCTCTCACTCACTACCAATCAAGCCAATAGTTCTCTAAGTGAGAGATTCCAATAAAAGAGCGCTGTTATATATCTTCAAAAAAGCAATCCTAATAAGGCCAATTGTTTCAAGATTTCCTAGATTTCTTGATATTCTCTACCTACAGCAAAACAGACCTAGCTTTTCTAGTCACCTGCGCCTACACAAACAACAACGTTTAAAAACCAATTTTATATTGTTTATATGTTCGAGATGGAGTGAGTGAAGATGTTCAAGATAAACATATCTGAAAAATCTGGAAAAACTTACAAACTAGAAACAGAAGCGAATGCTCTAATAGGAAAAGAGCTTCACGACAAAGTTTCTGGAAGCGAAATCTCCCCAGAACTCGAGGGGTACGAGCTTGAGATAACTGGAGCGAGCGACAAGGCTGGATTTCCAGCAATGGAGAGTGTAGAAGGGGTTGGATTAAAAAGAGTATTATTAACCTATGGAAAAGGAATGAAAAAGAGGCCTAGAAAAGAAGGAAAAAAGAAGAGGTCAAAAAACAGACCAAAAGGACTGAGATTAAGAAAAACTGTTAGGGGAAGAGTAATTTCACAAGAAATCGTTCAAATAAACATGAAAGTTCTCAAAGAAGGAAAGAAAAAACTCGAAGAGATTTTTGGAAAAAAGAAGGAAGAAACTGAGGGAGAAACTGAGGGAAAAAATTAAAAACTAAGAGCATAAAAACCAGCTAAGCAGAAAGACTAAATTTTTTAATAACTATTTTTACCAGAGGCAGCTTAATGGAATCCTTTGTCAGAAAGCTTTATAAATTAAGGATTTGTAAGTTTTCTATCCGATGAAGACTCGAGGAGAACGCTGTTCTTGGAGGTCAAATGGGTGATATATACGAGATAATTGAAAAAGCAAGAAAGACCGGAAAAGTGGAAAAAGGGACGAACGAAGTAACAAAGGCAATTGAAAGAGGTACTGCGAAGTTCGTTGCCTATGCTTCTGATGTAGAGCCAAAAGAGATTGTTCAACACATTCCTGTACTCTGCAAAGAAAAAGGGATTCCTTGCAAGGAAGTTGATAGCAAGCAAAAACTCGGAATTGCGGCGGGAATATCTGTCGCAGCGTCTTCTGTTGCAATAGTTGATCCTGGCGAAGCTGAAAAAGATTTGGAAAACTTAAAATAAATAAACTAAAATGGCTAAAACTCAACGAGTTAAAGAAAAGAAACAAATAGGCTCGAAAGGAAGCGAGAAAATCCTCGGTGAACCGGTCCCAGCACTTGTTAAAGAACTGTTAGGAAGAACTGGTTTTCGTGGAGAGATAACCCAAGTGAAATGCCTAATCCAAGAAGGAAAAGATAAAGGGAGATTAATGAGAAGAAACGTTAAAGGACCAGTCAGGGTCGGAGATATTTTAATGCTAAGAGAAACCGAAATAGAAGCAAGAAAAATCAAATCAAAAGTATCAAAAGGAGCATATACCTAGTTTCCCAAATGTCAAGCAAATAAATAATATGGCCTAACAAAATGATAAAGGTTTTCCCTAACGAACTCTCAAAATTATTACAAGAAGAAAGCTCAGAGCTTGTAATCGAAGTGTCCTCGACGAGCAACTTTAAAAGAGATAGGGAATTTTTAAACGAACTTGGAGAAATACTTAACAAAAAAGGATATGAAATTCTAAGCAAGTTTTACGATTGGGAAAATGGAAAGTATGTATATCGCATACAAAAAATAAATTATCAGGAAAGAAAAAATGCCTAAATGTAGTTATTGCGGAAAAAACTATGAGATTTATAAGGGCTTAACCTTAGTCCTAAATGACGGCTCAATAAAGCATTTCTGCTCTTCAAAATGCAGGAAGAATTACATGCTTAAAAGAAGAAAAGTTCGATGGATTTCTAAAAAGAAGAAAAGTGAAGAAGTGGAATAAGATTCCAAAAGAGTTCAAAAACCGTTTTATCGACGACAAATTTGCCAAAAGCTTTATAAACGAAGGTGATTTCTTTTAAAATAGGAGGAGAATTTCTACCCAAATTGGATAAGTTGTGGTTTACGAACTCAAATGAAAAAGGCTCACCAAAAGTATACTGCCGAACAAATAAAAGTTCTAGAAGGTTTGGAGGGCGTAAGGAAACGCCCAGCAATGTACATTGGATCCACTGGTAAAGAAGGCTTGCATCATTTAGTCTACGAGGTTGTGGATAACTCTGTCGATGAGGCTCTAGCAGGATTTTGCAAAAATATCCTCGTGCAAATAAACAAGGATGGTTCAGTAAGCGTAGAGGATGATGGAAGAGGAATTCCGGTGGATATTCATCCAACCCTTAAAATTCCAGCAGTTCAGGTCGCACTTACAAAACTTCACGCAGGAGGAAAGTTCGACAAAAAGTCTTATGTAATTTCAGGAGGTTTGCACGGAGTCGGAATTTCATGCGTAAACGCACTCTCAAAAAAACTCGTCGTTGAAATAAAAAGAGATGGAAACATTTATTCCCAAGAATACTCCAGAGGAAAACCAGTAACCAAACTAAAAATCATCGGGAAATGTGGGCAGGAAACAGGAACCAAAATAACCTTCTGGCCAGATGAAACTATTTTCTCAACTACTTCTTTCGACTTTAAAGTTCTCGAAAATAGATTCAGAGAGATATCCTTTCTAAACGCCGGACTGAAAATAGTTCTCAAAGATGAATCAAAAAACAGGCAAGTCGTGCTCCACTCTCAAGGAGGACTCATAGAATTCGTAAAATGGATAAACAAATCAAAGGAGACCTTGCACAAGCCAATCTATTTCAAGAGAGAAGTGGATAACAACATCGTCGAGATTGCAATCCAATATAACACCTCCTATAAAGAGAGTATATTCGGATTTGTGAATACCATAAACACCATTGAAGGGGGAACCCATGTGTCCGGATTCAAAACAGCACTAACTAGGGTAATAAATGACTATGCAAAAAAGAAAGGAATTCTCAAAAACGGCTCCCTCACCGGCGAGGATGTTCGCGAGGGATTAGTTGCAATAATAAATTTAAGAATAACTAACCCCCAATTTGAAGGGCAAACAAAAACGAAACTAGGGAATTCTGAAATAAAAGGGATAATAGACTCGATTGTAACTTCTGCGCTTTCGGAATATTTCGAAGAAAACCCTGCTATCGCTAAAAAAATAACTGCAAAAGCGATGGAATCGGCTAAGGCGAGATTGGCTGCAAAGAGAGCGAAAGAACTAGTTAGAAGAAAAAATGCTTTTTCCGTTGGAGGGCTACCGGGAAAGCTGTCAGACTGCTCAAGAAAAAAAGCTGAAAATACTGAGCTTTATCTTGTCGAAGGAGAGAGCGCAGGAGGTAGTGCCAAGCAAGCCCGCAACAAAGAATTCCAAGCAATTCTTCCGCTCAAAGGAAAAATCCTAAATGTTGAGAAATCAAGTTCATCCAAAGCACTCTCAAGTGAAGAAATTATGAACATAATAACTGCAATAGGAACAGGGGTGGGAGATTCTTTCAACATAAAAAAATTAAGATACAATCGAATAATAATCATGACAGATGCGGACGTTGATGGAGAACACATAAAAACTCTTTTACTAACTTTCTTTTACAGATTCATGCCGCAACTAATTGAAAACGGAAATGTTTATATTGCTCTACCACCACTCTATCGAGTCAGAAAAGGAAAAGATTATTACGTATATACAGATGAAGAACTCAAAAAAACTCTCGAAAAAGTTGGAGGAAACGCGAGCGTTACAAGATTCAAAGGGTTAGGAGAAATGAACCCCTCCCAACTGTGGGAAACTACCATGAATCCTAGTACGAGAAGACTAAAAAAGGTGTTCATAGAGGACGCAGTTGAAGCAGATAGAACATTCTCAATGCTTATGGGAGATGATGTACAGGGAAGAAGAGAGTTCATTGCAGAAAATGCTAAAGAGGCTAATTTAGATATTTAAGAAAATGGGAAAAAAATCAAAAATTTCCACACCAGAATGGATACTTGAAGGATACGATTCAAAAGAAGAATGGGAAAAAGCTAAAGGCAGAAAAAGTGCGAGCAAAAGTGCAAGTTCTGGTCAAAGCGAGAAAGAAAGGAAGATAAAAAAATCTGGAAAGCGCAAAAAAGGAGAAAAAAATTTCACCATGAAAAAATGCCCGCAATGCGGCAGTTATAATATCGGAGTGGTCCTGAGTGGAAAAGATATTGAAGAAGAATCAAGCACAGGAAAAGAGTGGGAGTGTCACCAGTGTGGATGGAAGGGAGAAGACCCAATCAGAGAGGAAGTGAGCGAAGCAGAGCTAATAAAACTTTCGGAGGAAAGCAAATGAAAAAAAGTGCTGAACAAGAATTTTCGGAGAATCAAAAAAGAATTACGAATGTAGAGGTTTCAAATGAGATGAAAAAGGCCTACCTCGATTATGCCATGAGTGTTATAGTCTCAAGAGCAATCCCCTCAATTGAGGATGGCCTAAAACCTGTACAAAGAAGAATTCTGTACTCCATGTATCAAATGGGTCTAAAACCCAACTCCCAAACCAAAAAATCCGCAAGAATCGTAGGAGAGGTCATAGGTAAGTATCATCCTCACGGAGACTCTGCAGTTTATGATGCGATGGTAAGAATGGCTCAAAACTTTTCTTTAAGGTATCCTCTCATTCATGGCCAAGGAAATTTTGGCTCTATCGATGGAGACCCGCCAGCAGCATATCGTTATACAGAAGCCAAACTGACGGAAATTTCTCTCGAACTTTTGCAAGATATAGAAAAGAATACTGTTAAGTTTATTCCAAACTTCGACAACTCTTTGAAAGAACCACAACTCCTCCCAGGAAAGCTTCCTGCATTAATTCTCAACGGAGCCTCTGGAATTGCCGTTGGAATGGCAACGAATATCCCTCCACACAACCTAACCGAAATATGTAATGCAATCATCGAATACATTAAAAATCCAAACATAACTTTCGAAGAGCTTTGCAAAATAGTTACAGGACCAGATTTTCCGACAGGGGGAAGTGTTTATGGAAACATGTTAGAACTTTACAAAACAGGAAAAGGAAGACTAACTCTTAGAGGAAAAACTTCTATTGAAAAAATTAAGCAGAAAGAATGCGTCGTAATAACTGAAATCCCTTACATGCTAAACAAATCCTCCTTAATTTCTCAAATTGCAGACCTAATTCAAAAAAAGAAAATAAGAGATGTCGCTGACCTAAGGGATGAATCCTCAAAAGGGAAAATAAGAATTGTCCTCGAGCTTAGAAAAAACGCCAACCCCAAACTTATTATAAACGCCCTTTACAAATATACTCGGCTTCAAGATTTTTTTAATGCAAATTTCCTTGCCCTCGTCGATGGCCAACCCCAAATTCTCAATCTGAAGCAAATCCTTGAACAATATGTCAGGTATCGAAAGCACATTATTACGGAAAGAACAAAATTCGAACTAAAAAAAGCAAAGGAAAGGCTCGAAATTGTCGACGGACTTTTGATTGCTCTTAAAGGGATAGATAAGATAATTTCATTAATAAAGAACTCAAAAAATGCTACCCAAGCCCTCGACAATCTTATTAAAAAATTCAAACTCAGTCAGAAGCAAGCTAAAGCGATACTCGAAACAAAACTGCAACAAATTACTTCATTGGAGCAGGATAAATTAAAGAAAGAACAAAAGGAACTGAAACAAAAAATACAAGAATATGAAGAGATACTTGGGGATATCAAAAAGGTACTAAAGATAATAATAAAGGAAGTTTCTGAATTAAGAAAGAAGTATGGAGACCCGAGGAGAACATCGGTACTTAAAACGATTAACGAAATAAGAGAAAAAGACGTGATTCAAGATAAGCAAGTAGTAATTACAATCACTGATAAAGGATACTGCAAAAGAATGGATGTGAAAGCATACAGGGAACAGAAAAGAGGAGGAAAAGGAGTGATAGGGAGCAACTTAGCTACCGGTGATTTTGTAAAGCAACTAATTTCTTGCTCAACCCATGACTATCTCATGTTCTTCACAACGAGAGGAAGAGTCCTCTGGCTCAAAGCATATGAAATTCCAGAGGCAGAAAGATACAGCAAAGGAAAGGCTTTAGTGAACCTCCTAAACCTAAAAAATGAAAAAATAACCAATGTTATTCCGGTTAAGAAGTTTGAAGGAAATTTGTTTATGGCGACGAAGAAAGGTCAGGTAAAAAAAATATCTTTAAAGCACTTCTCTAAACCAAGGGCATCGGGCTTGCGCGCCATTAATCTGCCGGAAGACGGCTCGGACTTTCTCGTAGGCGTAGAAATAGTAAAACCAAATCAGGAAGTGTTTCTAGCAACAAAAAAAGGAAAAGCGATTAGATTTGACGAAAAGGAAGTAAGGGAAATGGGAAGAGCGAGCTATGGTGTTGCTGGAATAAAGCTTGAAGAGGGAGATGAAGTAGTTAGCTTAGAAATATTGGACAAAGATGCAATTATGACAATAACAGAGAAAGGGTTTGGAAAAAGAACTGCTGTGAAGGACTATAGAAAAACAGCAAGAGCAGGAAAGGGAGTAATTAATTTAAAAGTAACCGAGAGAACCGGTGATGTTGTAACAACTGTTTCTGTTAATGATAACGATGGGATTATAATCACAACTGCAAAAGGGATCGTTATAAGGACCTCTCTAGAAAAAATAAGAATAATGGGAAGGGCTGCCCAAGGAGTGAAAGTGGTAAAACTTCAGCCAGGAGACAAAGTAACGGATCTAACAAGAGTAACCAATGGCACCGACGGAAATGGTAACTTAGAATAAAAGCCTTTTCTTCAACCTCGAAGATATTTTTTAATTGTTGGAAATCTTTTTAGTGGATCCTGCTCGTCCGAAGAAGCAGGACTTTTCGAAGGATTCGAGGAGCTTCTTTTCTCTCCCATCAGCATCGGAGGGCTTCCGCCAAAAACCGGGCAATACTTCTTATATTCGCACCACTCGCACAAACCCGACGGAGTCGGTCTGAAAGAACTCTCGCTTTCTATCTTGAGAATTAGGTCTAAAAGTTCTCTTTTTACTTTCTCAAGATCCTTGTCCGACTTTCTCATAAAAATTTTTTTGTTAAAATGCAAATAGTGCCAAACCAGCAAAACCCTTTTCGTTTTTCCAAAGAGCTCTTTAATAGCGAGAGTATAGATAGAAAGCTGTTTATCCTTTTCGATCCTTTCCTTTGTAGGAAGAGTTCCAGAAGTTTTATAATCGTGAACCACATACTCTCCTTTTGTTTTATCGTATGCCAACCGATCAATAAATCCTAAGATGTATCTCCCTTCCAACTCAAATCCGATTTTTTTCTCGACATCCAGAGTATTATCGTCAAAAGGATAATTCGCAAGATAATAATCAAGAAGAAACCCAACCCCGCGATTAAAATAATCTTCTTTAGTCATTCTCTCGTTAGTGATTAAAGCTCCAGAAGAGTAAATTTTCCTCCAATTGGAAGCATAAGCTCTAACCAAGTCTTCCGCACTTGGCACCTTTCCTTTTTTTATTTCCTTATACAACCACTCAAGAGAGGAGTGAACTGCCTTTCCCAAGCAATTTTCTATTGTTTGTTCGATAGGTGGCTTGATCCTCTCAATATATTTAAGCCTATATTTAAAAGGGCATTGTTCAAAACAAGTCAGCTTTGAATAAGAATACTGGTTCGTATAATTCTTATGCATACTCGAATTTTTTTCACTTTTAGAAAAATTCCCCATCTCGAGAAATAGATTTTTGAATATAAAAATTTTTATAAAGAAAAAGCAAAACGAAATTTTATGAAGCACTATCTCCTAATTCCAAAGCACGCTGTGGAAAAGTATCGTGAAAGAGTTTTTTCTGATCCGCAAAGATATGGAAGGGATGATGAACAAATAAGGTCAATAATAGAAGAGGCTTTTAACAACTCTATACATCCAAAAAGATTCTCTTTTAATACACACCTTTTAGTATATTTCACCGACCCCTCTTCGAAGAAGGTTCTAGAAAACCTTTACTATCTGGTGATATGCCCAGGAGAACAAGATCCAACAGACCCTTTTGGTAGAGTTCTTGTTTGCAAAACAATAAAGTATTTCGGAAACCTGCCAAAAACATTAAAGTGGGTTGAAAAAGAAAAGAACAGGCAAAGAAGAAGAGGACTTGAACTTGAAAGAAGAGCCGAAGGATTTTAATCTAATAAAGCCATGGAGACATTCACAAGACTTCTCCCCAACCGATAAGTCTCCAGTGGTGATTAAAGTTTCTCGCAATTCCCACTTTGTCTCCTTTCAGCGCAACGACAGGAATGCTTAATTCTAAATCCAAATCATTTCCAGAAATCTTTGAAATCCTTCCGAGAGTCGTGGTGGTATTTACATTAAGCATAAAAGTCTCTCCAACTTTTGGGGGAGTAACCCCTTTGTTCTCTTCCACTCCAAATACTCTGTCGAAAAAACTAGCCCTCAATCGAATAGACTCAGAGATAGGTGGTAGAATTCCTTTCTTCGAAACAATGCATCCTGTAAGAGAATCTGTTTTAGCCATGCAGGGATCTAAACTAGTTTCAATAGAAATGCTCGCTCCCGGGCGAACCTCTTTGACAGAAAAATCTCCTTTATACAAGGAGAGGATACGCGTTACTAAAGGCTGATAATGAACCTTTCCAGATTTTCGTATGCTCAATCCTGGCTTTATTTCAATTTCATCTCCAACTTTTAACCTTCCCTTTTTCAAAATACCTCCTAAAACCCCTCCATTTAGGTCTTCTATACTTTTTCCAGGCCGGTTCACATCAAAACTTCTCGCAACCAAAAAAATAGGGTCGCCTTTCTCATCTCTCGACGGAATCTCAATCTTACAAAGGTATTCTAACACTTTATCAACATTCACGCCTTGCTGTGCAGATACAGGAATTATTGGAGCATTTTCGGCAAAAGTCCCTTTCAAAAAGCCCTTGATTTCTTCGTAATTTTTAAGAGTTTGCTCCTTCGAAACCAAATCAATCTTATTCTGAACAACTATCAAATTTTTTACGCCCTTTACTTGCAAAGCCATGAAGTGTTCCCTAGTTTGTGGTTTTATTCCTTCGTTCGCAGCAATAACAAGAATAGCAGCATCGATTATAGAAGCGCCGGAAAGCATGGTAGCCATAAGCATTTCGTGACCAGGAGCATCAATAAAACTCACATATCTTTGAGGCTTCCCTTCTTTAATGTTGAACTTTCCATTCTTATTGTAAATGACTACACTTGCATACCCAAGTTTTATGGTAATCCCTCTCTTTAACTCCTCCGAATGAGTATCTGTAAATTTTCCTGTCAGGCTTTTTAGAAGAGTAGTCTTTCCGTGATCGATATGTCCAATAACACCAACATTTAGCTCGGGCAAATTAAATACTCCCTCTTTCACCTCGCTTTTCGAACCCATTTCACCAATTAATCGAAAAAGAAGTTTTTAAGCTTTAGTGTCTGCACTCTTGGAGAATTTAATCCCAAAATCCTAAAATCTCGGATAACCCTTTCAAATCCGTTTTCCTGAAGCACTTCTTATCTCCAATAATAAGTCCCAGTCTCTCTGCAGACTCTTTTGCTTTTGACGGATCGCTTCCAACGAAGAAAACATATGGAAACCCCTTTCTGTCATAAACAATTTGAGGGGTTCCTCCAGGCACCTCGACCAAAGGATTTCCAAGAGAAGTTATAACATCGCTAGAATCCTTCATCCTCGAAAAATAAGGGCCGACGCTCGCAAGTAAAGGACTAACTAAAAAATATCTTTCATCTC
>JAFCDW010000033.1 GCA_017609475.1 Candidatus Pacearchaeota archaeon | reverse complement strand
TTTTGCCAAAAAACTTTCATAATTTTCTTTTGATTCCTTAATACTTTTGGATTTAAAAAGGATTACTGGCTTTAATCTTTTTTTATATTTTTCTGCAACTTTTCTGCGATATTGACTTAGAATTACTGCCTGCAACGCCCTATTAATTGGCTCTAAATCCGCCTGCAAAACTTCTATTTCTTTTGAATATTTATCCAAGCGAAATTGCTTCAAATCATACTGGAAAATAATTTTGTCCTCGTATTTTTGCCTGATATTTTGATTGCCCAAGTCAATCGTTGCCGTAAACTCCAACATAATATTTTTAGGATTACTTTTTAATAACCTCATTACCGTATATTCCCAACTCTTTCTTTCTTCTTCCAATGTCTTACTCAATTTATTTCTTGTTAAGGTTTGCAAATGATGAGCCTCATCAGAAATTAAAACAATTTCTTTATCTTCAAAATCTTCATAAGTAATAGCGTTTTCGTGAGGATAATTTAATCTTGTATGCAATCCTTGAATGGTTGTAAAAAGAATATTGATATTTTCCTGATTTGCCCCTTCAAAGTTTTGAACTTCTTTTACAAAAACTTCTTTCTCTGCCTGCGCCGAGGCTTCGGCAGGCAGATCTCCGAATTTGATTTTAGGAGCAAAGAGATATTTTTCGGATAAAGGATTTAAAAAATTGTCTTTTGTCTTCTCAATAATGTTAGTGCTGTTGACAAAAAAGATAAAATTTCGGTAGCCCAGTTTATATAAATACAAAATGTTAGCCGCCATTATAAGCGTTTTACCGCTTCCTGTCGCCATATGGAAAAGCAAGTGAGCCGGCCATTGCCTTTTTTGATATTCAGAAAAATAAAAATCAAACCTGCCCAAAGTTTCTTTTTGATATTCCCGCAACTCAAACTTTGGATTGAGATTCCGGATTACTTTATTATCTACACGACTCGTAAAATAATCCGCCCCAAAAGATTCTTTTATTGAATTAAAAGTTTCGTAGAGCATAGTCATTTTTGTATACAATGTTGAAGAAATACCATTGCTAAATTTAGTATCAAACGAGCATTTTTTTCATTGGCATATTGCTTCTTAGGATGGGCTATACTAGTTTCTTGTCTTTGTCTGGCAAAAATTGATTCTAAATTGTCAAAAATTTTCTGGGTAAAAGAGTTCTCAGGTATTAGTTTCTTCTTTTGAGCCACTGGAATTAATTTAGAAATTTCTCCTTTACCGGTCTTCCCATTAACTACAATTTGTAAAAATGCTTGAATGGCGGAAATAACATTCGTAACACAATTGCTATATCCTTGAGGAGTATTTTTTCTATACTCATCAAATGCATCTGATAAAATTTTACTAACCTCTCTCCATTTTGGATGTGATAAATAATTTAAAACGGGCTCATAAACTTCCTTAATTATTTTTTCTTCTTGCCGTGGTACAAAACCTTGTCGTGTTAAATAAAGATTTATTCCAAAATCAGTAAAAACTTCGTTTAAGTCTTTGCGAAATTTATCAAATTCTTCCCATCTCCAACTTTCTAACCTTTGATTATATTCCTCTTTTGATTCTTCTTCTTTCTTGTATATCGTCTCTTCTGCTCTTTCAGAAATTAAAACTTTGGAATATAAAGAGAATAACTCCATTACAACATTTTCATCTTGGTTCATAAAAATTTCATAGAAGTCATGGCATGCTGAATTTAATGTCTTATCCTCTAAAAAACTTTTAGCATAGCTCTTAGCTTTATACTTATGATTAAGAATCATTATCGAAACATAAATTCTTTTCTTTTTTTTCTCATTCTCTGGAGATTCTCCAAAAAATTTATAATAATGGATTTTTCTTGATGGATAATATCCTTCGTATTTAGTTTTTATATCCTTGTCAAAGAAGTACCATTCTAAATACTTCCAAATTTTATATTTCTCATCATTACTTAAAGAATTCCAACCCCGATAACCAAAGTCAGGTTTTAATTCTTTCTTTGCTTTTGGATTTAATTCACTCCAAAGTTTAAAAGTCATAGTCAATTCCTATAGTTAGCCTTTATAAAACTCTCTATTTAACTTTTTATCCTCCTTACTCACCCCATACTCCTCATCATCAATTTCGCCGTAATTTACATAAAGATGATTTTTGTCTAAACATTCAAGCAAAAATTTCTTCTGGTCATTAATAGATAAATCAGCAAAATCTTTTGCGTGTTCATCAATGGTTTTAACAACGACCTTGTAGCTTAAAAATGCTTTTTTCTTCATAGTTTCCCAAAGATTTTTTAATTCTTCTTTTGTTTCTGCTTTTTGGATTTTTTCAACAAAATTCTGGTTCCATTTTAGGAGTTCTAAATAAACGAAATCGCCTCCGCTTAAATATTCAAAAACCTTTCCTAACCTTTCTTTTATTACCTCTAGATGTTCATCAAGCTGTTCAACTAAAATAAATTTCCTATTCCCTCCATCTTGTTTATTAAGTTCTAAAGTAGCATGGCCAGTTGTTCCTGAGCCAGCAAAAAAGTCAAGAATTAAATCATCTTTTCCCGTCATAATCTTAAGAGTATCTAATACAGCATATAGCGACTTGGGGTAGCTAAACTTTGATTCTCCTAAAAGTTTTTTAAGTAATTGGGTTCCTTGAAATTCAGGGAAGTATTTCTTGTCTATCCATATATTTTTTAAAACTTGCTGTTCATAAAATTTATGGTAAATAACGATCCCGTTGCCCTCTTTTTTGGCAACAAAATAGCCTTTTGAGTTTCTTTCCTTAAAAGTTTCCGGAATTGTCTTCCATGTAAACTCTTTTCCATTTTTTATAGGCAACACTTCAAAATATCCCTTCTTTTTCTCAAGCGTGATATCTTTAAGATCTTTACTAACATAAATAGGGTACCAAAAGGCTGGCTTATTTTCCCTTAGAGTGCTCATCCTAGCTCTAATAAAAGGTTCTAATCGATATCTTCCGTGTTCATCTTCTAAATTAAATGTTTTAGCTTTATCCTCGTCTAACACAACCTTATTAAACTGGGCTACCTTTATATTTTTGGCGTAGACTAACATATGCTCTGTTGAAGCTGCAAAAAATCTTTCGTGTTGCCTGCCTTTCGGATTTATGTAAATGGTTACTATTCCTACTCTGTTCTCTCTTCCAAATATTTCATCAGACAGAGCACCTAAATAGAAAAGCTCATTATGATCAATAGTAATAGCAATAAATCCATCCTCTCTTAAAAGATCTTTCGCTACCTCTAGTCTATTCTTTATAAATGTTAGCCATGTAGAATGTTTAAAACTGTTATTATAAGTAAAGGTGTCTTGTGGACCTCCCGTATTATACGGCGGATCAATGTAAATCAATTTTACTTTTCCCGCAAAGCGTTTTTTGAGAGAGTGGAAGGCTAAAAGGTTGTTGCCTTTGATAATTAAATTGTCTTTTATATCTCCGTTTTCATCTGTCCGGAAGCCGCCAAATTTATGTTCGCCTTTAGCGTCAATTCGTTTAGCGTTGGTAAAAACTTTAGAATCAAAAAGACGACTGATTTCATCTGGCGCTAAAATTTCATTCCAGAAAATTTCATCGCGCTTTTGGTCTTCTTTTGTCATCCCGCCTTCTAAAACACAATCTTTATAAGGCCAAGAAAGCACAACTTCTTTTTTCTCGCTGATAAATTCTCCTTTTTCATCAATTAAGCCGATTTTATTCTTAAAAGCAGTATAAGAATCCGGCAAAAATTGTTTATTGGAAACAAACTTTACAAACTTATCTTTGTCAAAAATAAGCGTACCATCTATATCAATAAAAAATACTTCCTCCATCTTTCTATTAGACAACAGGAGTTTTATAAGCTCTTTATCCAGCTTTAAAGCAAGTTCAATGATTTTATTCTTTAAAAGTTTGCCTTCACTTATTAAGCGCTCATCCTTTTGAAGTAATGATTTTAAGTTGTTAAATAAATTTTCCATTTGTTCACCTTGCATTTCCTAAATTAATTATTTTTATTATTTAAAATAAAGTTTATATGTGGTGAAAATTTAATTTTTCGTCTTTAATTTTCGAAAAATTCTTTTGTCTATTTTTATAATCGACTTGGATATCCTTACATCCATCTATTTGAATTATATAGCAG
>JAFCDW010000032.1 GCA_017609475.1 Candidatus Pacearchaeota archaeon | reverse complement strand
TTGACAAAACCTCGCTCAAATTAACACTTGTCTCAAATGAAGCTCGCAAAGGTGCTGAAAACTCTAATCGAACGACACAACTAGATTTGCTATTTAGTGCAGAAGAATTTAATGATAGAAAATAAAAAGAATTAGAAGCTTTTCTTCCACCAATTAAAGAAGAGCTTAGAATTCCAGAAGATTTTCTCAAAGAAGGGTTTCTACACTCTAGCTTCAAAAAGTACTCTACATTAAGGTCGTAAAGGGAAGTCAAGTTATATGAAACAAACACAGATTCTGGGTTCTTTAAAGCATGTGCCTCAAGCTCTACATGTGGAGCCAAGAAGTTCAAAACAGGAAGAGTAGCAATCAATTCATAAGAAGTAGTTCCAACAGAGTATCGATCAAAATTGCAACCTCTCAAAGTGAAATTGTAATAATTCACGCAAAAATAAGGAGCAGGATTCTTATAAGCATCGCTATTCGAGATATGCTCCCAAACAGCAAAAGCAATCTTTCCCATATCTGGATTATATTTTGCCAAAAAACCATATCCTCCTGGAAGAAAAGAGCTCGAAAGCAAATAAGGAGAATAACCAAAGCCTTCTCTTCCACTATAATTCACCCTATACCATCCATTAGCTCCATCTAGATAGTTAGAAAACAAGGGATGCTCAAAATCTCCATTAAAAACTTTATAAGCAATTGTGTTTGCAAAGCCTTTAAGGGTTTGAAAATCTGGAAAAGTCTCTCCAATAAGCTCTTTATGATTGTAAAGGGTCTCAAAGATATAAACAAATCTCCTAGCATGGCTAAAATCCCATCCAACATCCAAGTCTATACTAACATCTGCACCTGTTGGAAAATCTTCTCCCTCATAACCAGCATAAGCCCAATCACGATGATCTCTCCAAGCCCCCAAATCAAAATTAGTCGAGACTACATTATCTCCATTAAAATCCTTAACAACGTCATAATTAATTCTGTCCTTAACTAAAGAGTACCCTAGTTTAGCATGATCTAATAAAATTTTTTTCTCTTCACTTGAAATTTGTACTAAAGAAGGGGCTTTAACGTTTGCTGCTAAAAACTCTACAATTCCTCCGATAATCCATAAGTCTGTATCAGTTACAGCATTGCAATAAGATTTGTTCAGATGATTTCCAAAATAATGTTCAAGTTTTCTCTTAAGAAATTCAGAATGATTATAATTTGGAGTCGAACAATACTCTTCACATCCCCATCCTTTTACCTGAAAAATTTGAGAATCCTCTGAAACCCACCTTAGATAATGCTCCCGAATAACATTGGGATATTTCTCAATAAATTGATTCATATTCGGTGTTCTTTCATTTTCTGGAATTGAAACAAAAATATTCAAAGCATTCGAGAGAAGATATAAAAATTGTGAGCTTGCCAGAACCGATTCATATCCATCCGGAAAATCCTCGTCTCCATAATACACCCACATTCTTGCACGGCCAGAAGGAGTCTGTAAAGGAGCGCGAGTCTCCCTACTACAAGGGTATCCCTCTATAGAAGGATAATGATAAATATACTCTGAACGAGTCTCCAAATAATCATAAGGAATCAAATAAATCTCTGCTAAATCATCTAGCAACTCTTTATCATTAATCGAAGCAGCATATCTCAAAAGATTGCTGGTAAAGAGCTGAACATTATAGAGAACATAAGGATTCTTAATTTCCCCTGAAAGCTCGGATCGGATTTTTTCTTCTAAATATCCCTTAAAAAAATCCCACTGCTCCGAAAGGAGTTCCTCATAATCTGGATTAGCTGAAATTGGTTGAGGGCTTTGATCACTCGCTCTAACAAGTGCAAGTGAACTTAAAAAAATCACGAACAGAACACAAAAAAAGACTAAAGAACAGAATTTCCCTTGAAAAGAATTCTCAAAAGATGCATTCCCCTTTAGAACCATATTTTTTCTAAAGAAAAGTTATTTAAAATTTTTTTCCAAAAAAAGATTATGGAAAAATTTTTAGACATCTTCGAAAAAAAGCCAAAAAGAACAAAAAAGAAAGCCGAAGAAAAACCTAAAGTTCTCGTCGATTACAGAGAGAAAAACTCGCTAGTTGCATCAGAACTTGCCGCCATGGGCCTCGAAACAGAATTCATCCCTCTAAAAGTGGCAGACTATATAATCAATGATGTGGCAATAGAAAGAAAAACTGTCCAAGATTTTGTCTCATCAATGATTAGCAAACGGATAATAAGGCAGCTACAGGAACTCTCACAATACGAAAATAAATTTTTGATTATCGAAGGATTAGAAGAGCAAGAACTTTATAACGACGAGAATGGGAGAATAAATGGAAATGCTGTCAGGGGTTTCCTCCTTTCAATAATCCTCAAGTATAAGGTTCCGATAATCTTCTCCAAGGACTACAAAGACACTGCAAGGTATCTTTTTCTTCTTGCGAAGAAGAAAACAAAAGAGCCTTCTCTCAATGCAAAAAAGAAAGCTTTAAACAAACAAGAACAACTCCAATTCATAATTGAAGGATTTCCGGGAGTTGGCCCAAAAACAGCAAAAAAACTTCTAACAAAATTTGAAACAATAAAAGGGATAATAAACGCTTCAAAAGAAGAATTACAAGAACTCCTCGGAAAAAAAGCAGAGACAATTTTTGAAATAATTCACAGAAGATATAAATCAAACTATTCCAAAGGATAAATCTTCATACCGAAATATCTTGGACCTTCTGGATTAAGAACAGATTCTTTCAACCTAAAGCAATCCACCTCAAAAGAAATTTTCGGAACTTCCATTTTTCTCAATTCTTCCAAGAAAGAATTTCTATTATCCACTTTCTTTACTCTTGCTATAGTAAGATGGCTCATGAACCTTGCTTCTGGCTCAAAAAGACCTTTCAAAGAATCATCAACAGCTTTTTGCAAAGCATCGCATCCAAAAATCTTTATCCAAACTATACGAATAAACTGTTCCGAAAAAACTCCAAGCGGACCTAAACTAGCTTCAAACTTTTTCATCCGCACTTTTTCTAATCTTTTTTTCACTTCCTCGATTTTCCGCTTCTCAAGATGCCCCAAAAATTTTAGAGTTAAGTGCAAATTTTCGAATTCTGTTTTTTTACCCACAAAAGCAGGCAAATTTTTCTGAACCTCCTTAATCTTTTCCTTAACTTGCTCTGGAATATCAATACAAACAAAAACCCTTTTTGTGGAAACCTCTCTTCCCATAGCCCCTTATAGCACTCCTTACAATAGTTCTGCTAAAAGTTTTGCTCCAAGTTTAACTGTCATATTATTATAATCTTTTTCAGGATTTATTTCAACAATATCTACTGCCCTCAAATTTTTCATCTTCGCAACTCTTGAAATAATATAAAGTAACTGCCTACTTGTTAGCCCGCCCGGTTCACAGTATCCTGTTGCAGGAGCAAAAGCAGGATCAACAACATCAATGTCAATAGAAACATAAAGCTCCTTTCCATTTGCAAATTCCATAATAGTATCACAGCTATCATGTAAGTCCTCATTCAAAAAATTCATAGAGAGAAGCTTCAATTTGTGTTGATCTAAAAAAATTCTTTCCTGCCTCTCAAGATTTCTTGCCCCAACTATAAGAATGTTTTCTGGAGGAAATCCTTTCTCAATCAAAGCTCTCAACCATTCCTCGTGCGTTGGGTTTTCCATTGGTGCCATTAGGTCTGCATGAGCATCAAAAACAACCAAGCACGGAGACTTCCCATCTTTTTTGCAAAAATCTAAAAAAGCCGAACAAACTGAATAACTAATTGAATGGTCTCCCCCCAAAAAAATTGTTTTCGGTTTTTTTTCAAAAATTTCAAAACAATTTTTGTAAATTAACTCATTCGACAATGCCACATTTGAATTATCTAAATGAATCTCTTCCAAATCCAAAAGGCCCCTATCAACAATTTTTCCTTGCTCATTAGAATAAACCTCTTTTAGAGCAGACAAGACTGCATTGCCTGCTTTTTCACAACCCTTAGTCTTTCCCAGCCCATTTATTCCAGGAACTTTCACAATGAACATGCCCCAATCCATACAAGAACTTTTTTAAAAGTTTGCAATTTTGCAGTTATTCATTTCCCATAAAAGGGCCAGAGGGCACTACTACCTACGCTTTTATACATTCCTTTGCGGAAAGTTGCTAAAACTTTGGGGTCGAGTTAATACCTTTCCTCTTTCACTAGCTCCACCGCTACTCCCTGGAGGTTTGCCACTAGTGCTTCCTCCTCCAACTGCAGAACCTCTCCCTTCCTTATCGCTCTTTGAATCTCCTTTAGATTTCATTAATGCTTTTCTCTGCTCCTTAATTCTTTGCAAAATAATAAAAGTAA
>JAFCDW010000031.1 GCA_017609475.1 Candidatus Pacearchaeota archaeon | reverse complement strand
AATCGAGTTAGAAAGGGTGCTAAATACTTTAGAGATAAACTTGGATCAACTTATATGCCTAGGAATTTTAGTTGGAACTGACTATAACCCAAAAGGAGTTCCGGGAATAGGTCAAAAAAAGGCTCTTGAAATAGTCAAAAGATACAAACAGCCGGTTCTGATATTTAAGAGCGTAGAAGAAAAAATAAAGAACCTAAGCGAAGAGGACAAATTCGACTGGACAGAAATTTTCGAGCTGTTCCGAAAGCCCGAGGTGAAAAGCCACGAGATAAAATTCAAAAAAATGGATGAAGAAAAAGTAAAAGAAATTCTAATAAAAAAGCATGATTTCTCAGAGCAAAGAGTTGAAAAGCAGCTTGAGCGTCTAAAAGAAGCATTGGAGAGGAAGAAGCAAAAAGGATTGGATAGGTGGCTCAAAAGTTAAAGCACAAGCACTTCAAAAAAGGGTCTAATTAAGCTCCAAACCGCTTTCTTGCAGCCGCATCGCCAAATCTCTGTGCGTATCTTTCGGCAGCAGCTTTTGAAACAAACTGTCCACGATTGCTCTTTTTTCCGCCCCTTCTCATTCCAATTTTATATTCAAATAATCCTTTTTTTCTCAACTTCTTAATCTTGGCTTTACTATACCCGTAAATTTTTCCAGCGGCCCTTCCTAGAACTTCGCCATATTCTCCGGCTTTTTTTTCAAAGGCCTTTCTCTTTAATTCCTTCAACCGTTGTTTTGCTTCCCACTCGCTTAGCCTTTCCTTATACGAAGACCTTCTTTTAACTTTCCTCCACGCCCATGAACCTAAAATTCCTATGGCAATTAAGAGGATTCCCCATTTAATAGCTTCTCCTCCATTATAAACTGCTCCGCTTAAGCCAAGGAGCAAAAGTAAAGAGCCTATTAGAATAAAAAACCATTTCAATTTTTTCTTTACTGCAAGAATGAGAAAAACCATCACAACTAAAATCCATGACAAAGTCGCAAAATCTGCTCCAGAAAATCCAAATCCATAAAGAAAATTAGAAACATCAAGATCCATCCGACTTATTCCATGCACTATCAACATTGTGGCTGCCAAAGAAGGAATCCAAACTCCTTTTGAAGGTGTTCCTTCGGGGTCTTTAAAAACCTTTCCGAAAATCCAATTCAAAAAAAAGAAAAACAAAATAAACATTGAAAATAGAAAAATATCGTTCGGATTAAATCCCGAAATAAAACTTTCAAATGAATTGTAATAGTATGCTGAAACTGCCTTTAAGCAGAATAGAAACACAAACAAAATGAGGCCTCTTTTCATGCTCTCCTAAAGGGAGTCAAATTTATAAAGATTTTTATAGCGAATCGCGCTTAAAGATTCATGGAAAGGGTGGCGTATGACTTTCTTGGGAATATTGTGATTGTGAAATTTCCAAAGAAAACTAGCGCTAAAGAAAAAAAAGAAATCGCGCGAAAAATTCTGGAAAGACATCACTCGCTGAAAACAATTCTTGAAAAAGTCCAGCCGATTAAAGGAAGATTGAGGAAGATGAAAACGAGATATATTCTAGGAGAAAAAACTAAGGAAGTTTTGTATAGAGAGAATGGGTGTGTATTCAGGTTCAACGTCGACGAAACTTATTTTTCACCAAGGTTAAGCAACGAAAGAAAAGATGTAGCATCCAAAATAAAAAAAGGGGAGGAAGTTTTTGTTATGTTTGCAGGAGTTGCCCCATTCCCAATTGTAATTGCAAAAAAATCCAAAGCAAAAAAAGTATTTTCAAATGAAATTAATAGGAAAGCAAACAAATATGCCAAGCTGAATGTAGAGTTAAACAACCTAAAAAATAAAGTCGAACTCGTGCCGGGCGATATAAAAAAAGTGGCAGAAAAAATAGAGAAAAAGTTTGATGTAATAGTAATGCCAAGGCCAAAACTAAAAGAAACCTTTCTAAAGCAAGCGTTTAAACTAAGTAAAAAGGGGACAAGGATTTTTTATTATGACTTTTGTGGGGAAGATGAAATTGAAAAAGTAGTAGAAAAAATAAAATCAGAAGCAAAAAAAGAAAACAAAAAAATCAAAATCTTAAACGCAAAAAAAGCTGGAGAAATTTCTCCGCGCCAAATTAGGTGCCGGATTGATTTCGAGGTTTTAAATTGAAAGTACGAGTTACGAGGTAGAAAGAGACAATTCTCTAATGAACCTTGCTGTGATAGATTTTGCTAATTTCCTCAATTAACTTGCCTACAAGATAGTTTGCAATCTTTTTTGGAGTTAGGTTTCTGTAGTAGGAAAAGTCAGACTTTCTTGATTCTTCAATTAATTCATCTAAAGAAATCCCATAAAAATTCTCAATCTCCAATTGTGCTTCGATGTAAGCTAAGGAATCAAGTCCCAATTCATCAAATGTAGAATTTGCACTAACCGCTTTATTACTTACTTTCTGGAGAATTTTAACTATCCCATTCTCCACGCCATCTCTAAAAGAGTCAACAAGGGAGTTCCCGCACATTAAAAAAAGAAAGTGGGCTGAATTTAAAAGAATTATTGTTTGATAAAATATTTTTTGAGAGTCCTAATCGAGAGGCTCTTTAATCTTTTTAATAAGAGCTCAATCAAAAAGGCCTCCCCCTCTAACAGCAATTGGGGCTTCGCCTCCGTGCCAGGTGAATCTTGGCCTAATCCTCATTGGATAAATTCTTTCAGAGTTATCGTCGAGAATAATTGCAGCCCCCTTTTCAGTAGGCAATTCATCCATGTACTTTTTGATTCCTGCAAGAAGGTAGCTTTGCATCATGTAGTTAAGTGCTTCCAAGTCTGGCTGTGAGGTCACTCTATGGGATATTACAATGTCTGATTGGGTCATAACATCTCTATGAATGTTTCCAGGCTGTTGGGTGGCAAGAACAAGTGAAACCCCTGGTTGCCTTCCTTCCCTTAAAAGCTGTACAAGTGCGTCGGTAGCAATAGTTTTACCGTGCAAAGGAAGAAACTCATGCGCCTCATCAATAAAAATCCAAATTAACGGTTTGCTTTTTTTGTTTATAGAAAGATAGTTTAATCCTCTTGAAAGAGCTTCTACTTCTTCTTTTTTTCTTGCTTCCATTCTTGAATTAAAAATCTTTCTGCAAAGTAAGCTTATCACAAGTGCACGAACATTAAAAGAACCAACTGCATTATAGACACTCAAATCAAGCACGACGGTTGTGCCTCCAATAGACAAATCATCAACATTGGTGATTTCTTTTTCATCTTTTGCAAAGACCCCCCATGTATTTGCTGCTTCGAATAAACTCCTAGCTGCGTTTTTCGTTTCTGGATTAGAAGAAGTGTCTTTCCCGACTTCCCGCAGAATGTCTTTAATAGTAAATTTGCCCCCACCAGCCAATCGCGTAATTACTCTAGAAATAAGAGTTGCCACAGGATTAACCATCTCAAGCCCAAAAGTTAAAATCCAATCTTCGGCGCTCATTTCAGAAACATCCAAAGCAAAGGGTTGGTCAGCAGGAATTCCCCTTTCTAGGTAAGAGTCATAATGTCCAGCAGGAACAAAAATTTTAACTGGAAGATTTCTCGGCTCTAAACCCCACTCTCTTAGTAAATCCCTATCCTTCAAATTTTGATATTTCATAGTCCAATAAATTCCCATAGTATCAAAAATTAGCGAGCAAACGTTCGGACGAACTTCTTCTGGGAGATTAGACAGTTCCTCTGCAATAACTCCTAAAGTATAAGATTTTCCAGACCCTCTTTTTCCTGCGACAAGAATTGCATGGGTTCTTGCAACATCCATCAAAATCCTATTCGAGAGAGATGTATAATTTCCCATCTTGACATAGCCTTTTCCAAGAAAAACCACTCCTTTTTTTCCGAATAATTTTTTGCTGTGCTCATCTCTTCCAAGAATAATATCATATGGCATACTAAATTAAATTGCTAAGGTTTTTTATATGTTTGTCTGTGGGATTAACAAATAATTAAATTTAAATAATCAGTGAATTTAATTAGTACATGGCAGAAAAAGAGATAGGCAAGGTTTCCAGCTATTTTAGCCATGTAGGTGTCGCTGCGGTTAAGCTTTCAGATACCTTAAAAGTAGGCGACCGCATCCACATCAAAGGACATACAACGGATTTTGAAACAGAAGTAACAAGCATGCAGATAGACAAGCAAGATGTTCAGGAGGCGAAAGCTGGAGACCATGTCGGAATAAAAGTTCCGGAAAAAGTTAGGCCTAATGATAAAGTTTTTTTAGTAGAAGAGTAATTATCTGGAACTGAAAATTCTTGAAAGCACAAGCAAGTAACTTTTCTTAAAGGCCAAATCAATTAAATTTTATTTGAGAGTAGAGCTTCCATTTAGAGGTTTTTATACAGTTGGGTAATTCGAGATTTAGCTATTCGATTATTTGAGCGCTAGGAGATTGTAATAGTTAAGGATAGTAGTGAGGAATAAACTTTAAAAGAACCGAGTTCTACTTTTTGTAGGTGCCCCGGTAGTTCAGAGGCCAAGAATGCTGCCCTCTCAAACAAGGAGTTTAGCCAAATTCTTATTAAACTCCAAGGGAAAAGAGGGGTGACCGAACTCGATGAGAGTGTAGGTCTACGCATCTCAATGCAACCGCTCTATCCCCTAGAGAACGGCAGTGACCCGAGTTCGAATCTCGGCCGGGGCGTTTCATTTTTCCAATGCGATTCCGAACTAACCAAATAAATTTCTTAGAAATTAA
>JAFCDW010000003.1 GCA_017609475.1 Candidatus Pacearchaeota archaeon | reverse complement strand
AGCCAATTGAAGCAACAAACATAAAAACTTCTTGAATCAAAAAATTTCCAAAATGAATTAAAAGAGAGAGATAAAAATCTAACAAAGCCAACCTACCCCTTCGTCCCACTATTCGCTAACGCATTCTTAGCGTTCTTTTTTAACTGCAATAAATTCAATACAAACTTCAAATCCTCTTGAGTATTAAACCAGCCCTTTCCATTAATATCCACATACTCCTTCTCCGTTAATATTCCACAATCATGCAAAGTATCGACAAATCCCCTCACTGAATTATGAGAGTATTTCTTATTTCCCACCTTTTCCAATAAATCTTCGGCACCCTTAATTGCATTATCAAGAGTTGGACAAGGATTTCCATTTTTATCTCTTTTCGCCTGTTCCTCCTGCGCTATCCCCTCCAGCAATACCTCCTCTTGCGCATTTTCAGAAACAATCTTGCCCACATATCTAAATGCCTTGTAAAGATACCAATCACTAGAAGAAAGAGGGAAGTTCTGCAACTTTACACTAGAACTTGAACCAGGATCTCCGTAGCAAAGAACTCTTGATTTGCTATCATCATAATTGCTGAAAATGCAAGCGTGTTGAGTAGCTTTTTTACTCTCGTTAGATCCAAATATTAAAATATCTCCTGGCCTCAAACTGCTAAAATTACCAATTTCTATAAAATCATCCCTCCCACTAAAATGCTTCACCAAGAAATCATTAGAATCTCCTCTGCCAGGGCCAGTAGGAATATCTGAATCAATAACTTCATTTACAACTTTTGTAACAAAGCTTGCACAAACATAAGAACGGATCTGATTTCCATTGGAATCTATTCTAACATGATCATACTTCTCATCTGCATAATGCTTGGCCCTTTTCAAAATTTCCTTCCCAAAATCACGCGCTCCTGCAGGATACTCTCCAACCTCTTCTGGAGCCAGCTCCACATAGTGATATGAATCGCCAAACCCGAAAATAATTTTGGCTCCTTCGGAGAAATTTGACTCGGCAAACCCTTCTTCTAAAAGATAATTAAAATAAGTCCTTTCAATCGGTGAGAAACTTCCTATAATCTCTCCATTAAAATAAGCACTCTCCTTTCCGTATTGCAAAAAGATTGCATTGAAAAACTCGTCAACAGGTCCTGTCCATTGCCTCGACCACCACTTGCCCTCCTTGTCTTTTGTCGTAACTTTCACTTTGATTTTCCACACCCCATTATATAAATCATAAGTAATATAATCCAAACCACTTAGTCCTTCGAAATAAAAGGTTGGCTTATCAGAGCCTTTTCCCAATTTCAACCTAATTTTAAACTTACCAACCTCTTTATTATTGGCATCACCTAACAAAACAAGAGAAAATTTTCTTCTCACATCAGTAATTGCTTTTTCTATCAAAAGTTTAAGGCCCTCTTCGTAATCTTTCCCAACTAAACTCCTAATCAAAAACAAGTCTTCTTCATCCAACTTTGTTTTGTTAGGATCATTTTTAATCTCCTCTACAGGAATCATAAAGTAAGTAGCATAACTAGGAGATGCTAAATCTTCGAAGTCTACTCGACCATAATTCCAATACCACTCGCTTCCATTCCATAGAAAATAAACATTTTTCCTGAATAAACTTCCATCGTCAAACTCAAAAATCTTTGGAGAAATTTCTCTTTCCCTCACCCACTTCCCTAAAACAACTTTTTCCTTAGCGAGTCCTGCTTCACCCAACCATTTAACATAAGCTTCTCTTGCCAACTCTGCATACGCCTCACCCATCAAAAGATAGGCATATGCTTTTTGATTGCTATAAAAGAGCCTGTCAACCTCTTCTTTAATAAGCTCTATTTTCTTGAGAGGATCCCTTTCTTTTTCAAGTTTCTTCAAAAATCCTTCAAAATCGCTCACATAATCGCCCTCCTCTATCAATACTTTCTCATATTTCTCTACAACATCCTTTAGCGCAACCTCGTCAAGAGTTGTAGTCTTATTTTCAGTAAGATATCCAATTATGTCTGGAGAATTGATTACTTTCTTAACGCTATAGGTATCTAGCCAGCACCTTATTTTAGGGTCATCACAATAACCAACATCAACCCAGCGGGAGCCTTGCATATTTGCGTAAGGATCTGTTCCAATTCCAGGATTCTTCGAGGAGCAAATTCTAACAATTTGATGCTGGTATAATTGTGCATCAGGATTGATTGTTTGATAAAGAGCAGCTGTTCCAGACCTACATTCCTCTGCTGTCTTAATATCGGTCTTAGCAACTTGCTTAGAAAGGTACTGGTCTTTTAGCCAGTTCACTGCAAACGAGGTTGAAACTTCTTTAAATCCACATTCTTCTTGTCCATTTACAATAATGCATAACTCTTTATAACCAGAAGGAGCAGTAAAGTCAACAGTATCAGAAACATATTCTCCAGCAGGAAGATATCCCATACCAACTTGCCTGCTCAAAGCAGTATCTTGATAATACGAACTTTCTGGAGATCCTCTCAAATAAACCTGATAGTAAGCTCCCCTATCTTTTCCGGCGTAAATGTGATAGTAAACCTTGTAATGGGAGAGAGGAGGGTTGGTGACAGTTGTGTAAGGGATTTCATCAAAGTGTCCCACGAATTGTGGAGGAGAATCTGGCTCGACTAGAGAGTCAAAAAATGCTGAGGACTTTGGATAAGTTATCGAAAGGTATGCCTTACAAAGTTCACCTCCTAGATTCTTAGTGGTTCTTGCTTTAAATGCGCTCATCGAGTTTTCTGCATAGTACCTAGTAAAGTATTGAAGAGAGTTCTGCACATTTGTCCAGGCATCCAAAACTCCTATGTATTCCCCTCCTCCATGGATATTCTGGCGGAAAATCAAGCTCAAAGTCCTCGGAACAATAAAGTTCGTAAGTGGAGCTGCCTGTCTCCATAAGAACTCACAGAAATAAAAGCTGTTAATTTCATCGCAAATTCCCATGGTCTTTCCTGTCTCTAAACTTTCCTGCAAGCAATCCCTATAAGATTTTTCAACAGAAAGCAATCCATCAATTCCTGCTTTAATTCCAGACAAGCAAACAGGAACTACAATTCCTTCGTGTCTGTTAGGCAAACACAAGAAGATACTTCCAAAAATTCCTGACTGAATAACATCTTTAACAGGATAAATTCCTCCAAAATCACATCTGCTCGAAGGACAAATAACAGGGTCACACACATTAAATAAGATTTTGCAATCACTTGGTGACATGAAATCATAACACTCTACACCAGGAGCAGAAACTGCAGGAGGCCCAACTTTTACCAAGAACGTTCCTCCCATTGTGGAAATTCTTATATGCCCCTTAGCAGGATACTGATTAGTAGCTTGCCTTATAGCCTCAACAGCATAATTAACTAACTTGAAAGTCTGATCCTCAGTAAGTCCTGGAAAATAGGTACGAGATTCTTTATTACTCAAATCAATCATCTGACAAGTATCATCTCCATATCCTTCTTTACCAAATTCTGCAATTCCATTTTCTCCAACATTACACAACCAGAAAATCTCAACCCTCGCAGACTTGCTGAAAGATTTTAATTCTCCCGAAGGAGAAAGCTTCTCAGCAAGAGTAGCTGCATACCATCCATTATTCAAGTCAAAAGGAACTATTGCAGGGTATCCTTTAACCTCCCCAAGCTCATAATATCTTACTTGTGGATTAAGGTACTTATTTTGATAAGACTTAGAATCATATTTCTTCACATAGTAGCCGAAAGGATTGGGATTTTCTTTATTATAAGGAACCAACTTTTTCTTTCCTTCTTCCTCTATAACTTTTAATGTTTCTTTAACAATTCCCGTCGAAGAGTTATAAATGATTATATATCTCTCCCCAGTAACTTTCTCTGTAACTCCCAGAATAGAAGAATCTTTATAGTCCTCCTTAGAGATACCTCCTTCCCACTCAAAAGTCTTATAAAGATTAGAGTCTGAAAGCTTCTCATGATTTACCACTCTCAATTCTTTGGCCTTTCTAGAAATATCCAGCATTAAAACATTCCTCAATCCGCTCTCTTTTTCAAATGACTCTTTCAACTTATAAAACTCAGCAATCGTCTTGATTTTGGAAAATGAAGATCCCAACTCCTTTTGTGCCAGATTCTTCAACAAATCCGAAGAGCTACTATCATTAAGAACTCTTAAATAAAGTTCTACATTCCTCAATTGCTCAACATCATACACATTATTTTTCCATCTATCGTAAGAGAAGTAAGATTCCAAATCCTCGAGATTAAATCCTTCCTCTTCCAGGAAGTCCAATTTAGATTTTTCCAAAAGTTCCGAAACCGTCTTAGAGTACTTCTTCATAAATTCGCTCATATTAACCTTTTTCCCTCCCAAAGGATCAGTTACAAATCCTGCCTTACTCTGCAACTCTTTTATCCTCTCATTTTGCTCCTTAATAATCTTATACAATTTGTTAACATCTTCGTCTATGAGTTTTGAATTTGCGAATATGCACTCATCGAGGTCAGAAAACTCTCCTTTTCCGATTTTTTGAGCGCACAATTCATACCACCCTCCTTTTCCTCTCATGACCATTTTTCTTGCAATTCCTTTTCCACTCTTATCTAACCAGAAGTTCTTCAAATTCAAATATCCGGCAGTAGCAAGACAACTTGCCTTAAATGCTTTGACGGTTGTCCCAAGATTATCTGAAATCTTTTCTAGTTTGTTAATTAAAGAATCCAATTTTTCAATCCTCTCTTCGATTTTTTGAGGCGCAAGCTTAAAAGCCCTTTTTTCTATTGGAATCCTGAAATAAAAAGTCGTTGTAGAATAATCGTTCCGAATTTTGGTATTAAGTGAAACTTTTGCCATTTTTTTCAGATTTACCTCATCTAATCTTATCTTATACTTGTAATCAGGACCAAAGGAGACTTCTTCTCCTAACCTAACCTTCAAGGTTTTTCCAGAAAACAAAACTCCAGCACCTTCTTGCCTCATCCTTTCGGAAAAACCCAACTTTACATCGCTAATATCAAAAACAGCATAGTCCTCGCCAAGCTCGATTAGTCTAATCGAATCTGAATTAGAAAGGCAAGCCACACCATTTTTTCCTAATATTCTCTTTCCAAAGCAATCAGAGCTAACATTTCCTGTAAGGAAAATTTCTGCACTATATTCTTCTTTAGAAGGCTCGTAAATTCCTAGGAATTGAATCGTCCTCAGCTGACCATTAACTAATACTCCTCGTGTAATATCTCCCTCACTCGACAACTTATATTTATCCCTACAAATTCCGTTCAAATTGAAAAGTTCCTGCGAATACCTGTCCGGCTTGGATTCTGAATACTTCTCTTCAAATTCCCTACATAACTCTACAACAGTTCTTTTTTGCTTCAAATCATTTGCTAGCCTTATTTTATTATAAAGAGCTCTTTTGGAAAGAGGGGTCTCACTATCTTCAGGATAAATTTCCCTAGAATAATCTTCTATAACTCTATCATAACTTTGGAAAGCAGAGTCATAGTATTGACGAACTTCATCAGGGAGAGATTTTTGAATTGGAGAAGAGAACCCTACAACCTCAACTTTCCATCCTCCAAAGAAATCATCTTCACTACGCTCTCCAACAAATAACGGTCCGCTTATTGCACTTCCCTTTCCAAAGTAATTCACTGCCCTAGCAGCCCAGCTCGACAATTTCTTAACGAAAGAACTAACATATGAGTCAAATTTTTCATCTGAGTTATAATTTGCACTATCATATCTAGCAATTTCCAAAAGAGAGCCATCATCTAAAAAGTCTTCTTTTCGTGGAGACTTAACGAACCTAACATAAAGATTATCTTCTGATTCTACTCCCTCTTTCAAACCGATATATCCCAAATAAACATGTTTAATCTTCCCATCTTCTTCCACATCAAACAAATAGCTCCCAACGCTTACTCCATCAAGAGCCTGCGTTACTCCTGACGGGCTAGTGATATTTAGTTTTATTCTTGGCCCTATAGAGAATTCAAAAGAATCTGTTTTCCCGTCATCTTCTCTGCACTTAACTCTTACATACTGGGAAGCCCCATACTTTCTCATTAAATCAACTTTACAGCGATTCTCTAAGAAAGGCTCGCCCTTCTTAACTTCAAAAACCTCCCCATCAGACTCGAACCTTGCCCTCGTATCAGGAGAGACCAGATCATCAAGCCGAATTTCGAATCCTCCCATGCAATACGTGAATCCAGGAAGATAAATCATCTTCGAAGTTTCTCCCTTTTTCAAAGTGACTGTTGCAATTTTTCTCTTCTTGTCCGAACTTCCTGAAAAAGAACTAACACTATAATCGGAGTAAACTGAAATAGAGGCAGAATCGTCATAAACTCCCTCTGCCCTCAAGAAGCCCATCCCTCTCCAAAACCCATATTTCTTATAATTTTTCAACCAATCAGCGTCGGACATGACAGGAAGATAGAAAACGTTTTTTCCTATCCCAAAAGCGTTTTTAACGTCATAAAACACCCTAAAAGTTAAATTTCCTTCTACATAATCTGGCATCGAAGACTCATTTGGATTTCTTCTCAAAATTATAACAGCATAACCTATATCCTTTGTCGTCGGTCTATTACGATCATATTCTCTTCCTAAGGCAACTCTCCAAGGATGGAAAGTGACTCCAGCAACATCTCGAGGATAATCTCCCCCAATGAAAGAGAGAGATTTAATGGAGTCTACTTTAATTAGAGGATTAATCTGAATTGCCTCTAACTTACAAAACACAGGGACATTTTGGTCCTCGAGCAAATCACTTCTAACAATTGTCGGCTCACATCCTCCAGGAGGAATGTAAATCATAAAGTCCTGACCAGATTCACAAAGTTCATTATTAAACCCAGACCATCCAATCCCTGTTAAATAAGTAGAAGAAACCTTTCCAGAATATATTGAAGTTAACCTTGGGTCAGAACGAGTGTAAGAGCCTGCAGATAAAAACGAAAGCAAAGTTAAAACTACGAAAATTGTGCAAATTAAGCCCTTGATAGCCCTCAAATTCATTCTAACGATAATTCTAACTTTTTATCGCGCACGAGCATGTAATTTTCCTGAAGGTCCTCTAAAGATTCTGGAGTAGGAAGACTCTTCAAAGAAATTTTGAGCTTCTCCGCTCCTCTTAAGGAGCTCTCCAAAAAGTATTTTTCCGCATTTCCTCCTGCAATAAGAACTTTTGAAATTTCTTGCTCTGGAGCAACAACATCAAAACAACGCTCTTTTGTCTTTATCGAGAAGAAACTTGTTGGAACATCGATGCAATGCTGGAAGGTTGTCTCACCAAGTTTAAAATTGCCCTCTCCATAAACAAGCACAGAAATATTATACTCTCCTTCTCCAAGTTTTACATATTTTTCTTTAGGATAGACCAGCACCTGGGACCCGTCTTCAGAGATGAAATTAATTATAGCATCCTCTCCATCATAAACTCTCCCATCAATAACTAACTCAACTTCAATCAAATACTCTTTATCCAAAATCATCTGAACAGTCCCCGGATTAACTGTACTAAATACTTTCTTAGCATCTTTATAATTTTCTGCCTTAACTATAACCTGCCCATTCACACACTGTGGAAAGTCTGCCTCTAAAACACCATTATCCCCTGTCTCACCAATATAACATTCGCTTCCAAGACACTTATAAAAGATCTCTCCTTTAACAGGATTAAGGGCATTGTCATAAAGCTCCACTCTAATTCTCGTATTTTTGTTTTTGCAAAGATCTGTTCTCTCCAGGTTAACTGCCTCTCCAAGAACCCCAATTCCTCGAGGAACATTCTTCTCAATAATAATCGCTACAGGAAATTGAAAAGTCTCCCCGCTTTTAGAAATTTGAATCAAAACAGGATATCTTAAGCTATATACAAAATGGTAAGGAACATAACAGAATCCAAGAATTCCCAATCCTGGTTGATTTCCAATAGGCTCTGCAAGAAGGACCTTGCCGTCGGCAGGAGAAACTTCGAAACTCCTTGGCCAATTTTTGAAGTTAAGAAATTTTACTTGCTCTGAAACTGGCAACTCAACATTAAAGTAGTCGTTCTTTGGCCCATTGGTTCTTAAAGCGAGAACGTTTGCTTCGAGAGCATTTTCCAATTCATCAAAAATTTCATCAGCATTCCAAGTCAAGGGAGAACAAGAAATTTCAAATCCATCAACAGGAGCGTAAAGCCTAAGAACGTCAATTGTTCGATTCTCCAAGAAGAGACTCTCTTTTTCATAATTATAAATTTTTTTCGCAGAATTATAAAGAGAACCTAAAACAGAAGGAATTTCTAAATGGTGCATATTAACGAAGTAAGATGAGCCTCCTTTCGAGAGAGTCAAATTCGCATGAAGCTCAACATCAACCTCTTCTGGTTTTATCTTTACTTTTGCTTCCGGCCGACTATCAATAATAATTCCAAAACCTTCATTATAAAAGGATTCAAAAGAACAATCAGAAATTTCTGACTCTATAAAATCCTCAAGCTGGGTCTCCATGTACTCAAGAGAAGGAACCCTTTCTTTTTCTAAACCATTAGCAGAGACATATCTCCAATAAGGAACCTGGACTCCAACAAAATCCAAATGAGAAGAAAATGGAAATTGCTCAGAACCTGGTTCAAACTCTGGAAGTTCGATATATCCTGCCTGAGACTCCAACAAGTTTATTCCTTTCCATGTCGCCTCCTCTACACACTCTAAGAAAGAACCATAAACTGGCTCGAACTCTGAAGGAATTTTAGGAAGCTTCGAAGTTGGCCGAACAGCAAAATAGATTAAAATAACTGCAACTATCAAGATTGCTAAAAGAACAAAAATGCTAACTTGCCCCCTCTTTTTCTCCATGAATAAATAACAATAAGAGCGTATATAAATATTTGTTTAGAGTTGTCAATTTATTGCTAAAGCCGTTAACGGTCGTAAAATTCTCTTTAAAAGAGATTATAAACCCGCATAATAAAACCACATAAAGGCAGATTAAATAAAACAAAATAAAGAAGACTTCTAGTAAAATAAATAAAACCTCCAAAAAGAAGAATAAAAATAAAAAAGCGACAAATTAATGAAAGGGCAAGTAATCAAGAGACCTCTTCTTTAAACCCCTTCTGCTACTTTTCCGTATAAGGGACTTCAAATAAAAAATACCTCCCAAAATGATTAAGATTCCTCCAATGAAATTTATCCAACTCTCAAATTGAGTAATTGAAGAAGGAACTTCGAAAAATTCAAGGGACAAATTTAAGAAGTATACCCCAAAAAGAATATATAAAATAAAGACAAAAAGCCCTCCTCTTGCACCCACCATATGCAAAATTAGCAAGCATTATATTTAAATATTTCTTAGACTACCTAATCTCAAGGTCCTGTAGTCCAGTGGTTAAGACGCTTCCTTGACGTGGAAGTAACCGCGGTTCGATTCCGCGCAGGACCATTTCCAACCAACCCCTTCAAACCTTAACTTTAAAAACCCGAAGTTTCTCCTCTACTTATGAAGATTCCAAAATTAATAAACAGATTTTGCCCGTACTGCAAAAAGAAAACAGAGCAAAAGATAAAAATAATCTCGACAGGAGCAAAAAGAGGAACCCTTACTAGGGGTTCAATCTCAAGAGCAAGAGCTAGAGGATTAGGAAGAGGAATTGGCAATAAAGGAAGATGGGGTTCCAAACCAGCAGTTTCAAAATTCAAAAGAAAAACCAAAACGAATAAGAAAATAAACATAATGTATACCTGCAAAGAGTGCGGAAAATCAAAATACAGATCGTCCGCAAGAAATAAAAGAGTTGGAAAAATAATCCAAGAATAAAATGGCACAAGCAAAAAAGAAAAAGAAATTCTTCGAAGTTCCAATGAACCTACTAAATAAAACAACATACTTATATGCCTACGAGGTAGAGGACCTGGACGGAAAAATAATCCAGTATGACCTGACCAGAATGCTCAAAGGAAAAAGTTCTCTACTACAACTTCGTGTAAAGGTTAAGGGTGGACAAGTTCAAACTTTCCCCAAAAAATTTAGAATCCTTCCTTATTTTTTGAAAAGGGCTGTTAGAAAAGGAACAAATTATGTAGAAGATTCTTTTTCAGCGCAGTGCAAAGATGGGCAACTAAGAATAAAACCAATTTTAGTGACAAGGAGGAAAGTCCCACGAAGAGTGAGGAAAGCTCTAAGAGAAAAAGCGAGAGAAGAAATTATAGAATATGTCAAAAACAAAACAATTGAAAAGGTCTTCGAAGCAGTGCTTAAACTATCCTTGCAAAAACACTTGCATCCAAAATTAAAAAAAATCTACCCTCTCTCCCTTTGTGAAATAAGAGTTCTTCAAGTTGAAAAAGAAAATGGCGAAGGAAAGAGTTCTAGTACTAATTAAACCCGACGCCATGGTAAAACGGATTGCAGGAAACATTATTACAGATTTATATAACTTAAACCTAAAAATGATTGGACTAAAACTAGTAAATGTCAAGAGAGAGCTCGCTGAACAGCACTATTGCGAACACAAAGACAAACCATTTTTTGAAAAATTAATAAAGCACTTAACAGGAGAATTCCACAATAATGAAAATGTTATTGCAATTGTATATGAGGGAGAAAATGCAATAGAAAAAGCAAGAAAAGCTGCAGGGGAAACAAATCCAGAAGAAGCCGACTTTTGCACAATAAGAGGAAAATACGGAAGAATCCATACAAAAACAGATTGCTTTGAAAATGTCATTCATGTTTCTGACTCTCCCGAAGCTGCAAAAAGGGAAATCGCTCTCTGGTTTAAAGAAGAAGAACTAGTAGGATAATAAAACCAAAAAGCAAATCTTTTAAATTTAAAGAGTTTCGTTCTTTCATGCCTGTGTAGCTCAGTGGTCAGAGCGGCTGACTTGTAATCAGTAGGTCGGGGGTTCGAATCCCTCCACAGGCTTGTTTTTCTTTTTCACAACAACGAAACAAAAAGAGAATAATCAGAATAAAAGAAGAGATAGAAACAGCTCGTAATATAAAAATTAAAAAAAGAAAAAAGAAAAGGGGACCGTTATTACTCTATTTTATCTACCCTTAAATCCACTTTATCCCCTTCAACAGCACCAACCCTAATCCTATATCCTTTTATGGCTCTTTCGCTGTTCTCGTCAATCGCCTTCACAATTTTATCTGGTCCACGAAGTACCTCTACAAAAACAACTTCCTTTCTAGTAGGGATAATCCCTAGGATCTTCTTTTGCTTAACTTTAATTGGCTTAACCAAAATTCCGTCTTCTGTTGGAGTAAGCTGCTGAAGATCCCCTGAATCTTCTGTCGGAATTGGTCCAAGTTGGCGAGGATCTCTCGCTGGAACAGCCTTGGATGGGTCTCCTACAAAAAAGCCTTCTCCAATCCGTACCCTAATTTCTTTGCCAGACTTTATAAACAAAGGGTTTGTAGCCATCGCAACTAAGGTCCATTCTCTAGATAGGTTCCCGTTGAAATAAAAGGCTCCCCTTAAAAGCTTAAAGCTCTTAAAAGATTTTATTGTTCCTGAAAAACTCCCCGACGGAATTACAAGCACATCTCCAATAGGGGTTTCAGAAAAATCGCTCGGCCTTAGCAAAGAAAAATCGACCCTCTCGTTGACATAATACCCCTCTAACCTGAAAACCTCTCCATCAATAACTGCTTTACCAAAAAGAGATCCCTTTACTTCTTCAGATCCATTCTGTTCCTTTGTTTTCACGTTTTTTGAAAAAATAGCGAGGGAAATTCTCTTCCCATCTTTTTCGTCGTCACTAAGGATAAATCCCTCTCCTTTGAAAAAGGCTCTATTATTTATCTTCCCATCTTTTTCGTCGTCACTAAAGACAAATCCTTCTCCTTTGGCAAACCCCTCTCCTCTAGAAAAGGCTCGATTGTTTAAATTCTCATCTTCCTTTCCAATCCTCAAACCAAGAACAGTTGCTATTGCCTCGCTACAATTCTCTTCTTTTGAAGCAATCCGAACAACCATTTTCATTTTTCCGCCGCTAGCTCCATTTTTAAGCTCTCTATAAACTTTTGTAAAATTTTCTGGAGAGGCCAATGAAACCCTAAAAGACTTTTTAACCGTCCCTCCTGCCTCAATTCTCACAACAGATCCCTCAAAAAAATCGTAGGCTAAATCGGGTCTTCCACCTTCAAGAATATAGGTATATAACCCATCACTTTCATTAGAGGGGTCTTCATGTTTGTCTTCTAAAACTACTTCATAAACAGCGCTATCGTTTTCGTTTTCCAAATACTGCACACTGTCTTCTGCAAACCATGCATTAACAAAGTGGTAGCAAAAGTTATAGTTGCCTGTGTAGTTGTGGCCTTGATCCATAGCCCTAGCAAAAGATCCTCCAGCAAGAACTTCTGTTGCTAATAGGGTTAGCACTCCAACAAAAAGTAAAGGCAAAAACAATTTGCTGGATGGTTTGTGCATTTTTTCAACGCCTCCTTAAATTTAATTAAAAATTTAAGCAAAAGAAACCTATTTATATTTTTAGATGGAACTAATTGGAACTTAAAGCGGAACAAAACAGAAACTATCTTAATCTCAAAACCTTATTTCTCCCCTTCCCTTCCCTTGTTAAAAGCTTTTTCTTCTCAAGATTAGCAAGATACCTAGAATAACTCGCTTTGGGAATGCCCAATCTCTTTCGAACATCTTTCTGACGCATAGGCCCCTTCATTAAAACCTCAAGAATCTCTCTTTCTTTATCATTTATAAATGGGAAGATTTTCTCAAATTCCGCTCTCTTTTTCTTTTTAAATTTAACAAATAAAAAAATAAACAAACCAAGAAGAGTAACTGCCACAAAAAAATAAAGAAGGGAAAAAAGTCTTCTCTCTTCGGTTTCATATTTAATTTTAAAATAAAGGCCTTTATCACCATCAATTAAACTTATAGTTCCCTTATCAAAATCGATTAAATAATTAACGCCCTCCACCAAATCGATTCTTTTTAAATTTTCTGGCAAGTGGATATCTAACAAAATCGTATCATAGTATCCAGAGTCTATCTCAAAAGTCCAAACCCCAGAACGCATACTTACCAGGTCAAAAGTCTCTCCCTTTAATCGATTATTCTCAAATTCCAATCCAGATAACTCTAAATCCACATCAGTATTCACAATAAACGTTGCTTTTCCCAATTCAGAAATATAAATATCCCCATAAATATAATTAGCAGAAACAGACCCCAATAAAAGAATAAAGAGAAAAAATAACAGGCCCCTCTTCATACAACTATTCAATTCCTAACATTTATAAATATTGTTTATTCTGAGAGCCTAAGGGCCCAAGAATATAATCCTTTAAAGAACGAGATGTTTCAAAACAATCTGGCTCAAAAAGAAGTGCAGTCTCCTCCATAACAAATAACCACATCAGGGTTTTCCTTATCATATTCAAACCCTTTCTCTTCTACTTTTTTCTTTAGCTTCCTAACCTCTTTCCCAAAAACCGCAACTTTCATCTTAAGACCCAAGGCCCTCAATAACCTTGCCAACCTTTCCTCTAACTTCTCTGAACTCGACTCCTCTCTCTTCCAAGGCAGCCTTCATATTCGGCCCCATCTTTTCTGCTATTACTAAGTCTACGCCTTTCTCAGAGAGCATATACGCAACAGACCAACCAGCACCACCGCCACCAACAGCAAAAGGATTTTTCACAACCTCAATGAGAGATTTCCCTTCAAAAATTAAATAAAAAGGAGCCCTTCCTGCTCTCGAACTTATCATTGAATTCAAGCTCTTCCCTTCAGATGCCACTGCAATTTTCATCTTTTCTCTTTATGAACCAATTTATTTTCTGATGAACATTTTCCAACAATGATTTCCACAAGCAAACCATTTATTACAGAAGCAAAAATCATTACAAAAGCCAAAATTAAAAAGTACTTCCATGAAAAATAAAGAATCATAAACGGAATTAAAGGAATTTTTATGGCCCTATTATAAAGAAAAGTAGCAATCAACCCTGTTCTCATCCCTTTTTCCTTCAAATCTGCCAAAAAAGGATACCACATATAAATGGGCCCGTGGGAAATAATTCCTCCCACAATTGCAACTAACCACCCTACTACTCCCGATTTTCTCCCAAAATATTTCGCAATTTTGTTCGGAGAAATGAAATAATTAACTCCAACCATCAAAACAAAAACAGCAAAAAATACAGGGAGTACTTTTTTCAAAAGGCCAATCAAAAAGCTTAAACTTTCGATAAAAATTTGAAAATTAATAAAGAAAGTAACAAAATAAGCCAAAACCATAAAAATCAAAAAATTCCATCCAAAACCCAACCCCCTTAACTTCCTAAACATCTTACATTCCTCCCACCAAATTTAGAACTAACACAGTTAAAATGGCCCCTCCTATCGCCAAAATGAAGCTAATAACATTCCTTATAATTGCAAACTTCTTTCCCAGAATAGTTGCTTCTGCTGGAAGCTGAACAACCCCCACAGTTACCCATGCCAAAATAAACGAGGTAACAGCAACCAAGCTCACTCCTCGCTCCAAAAATTCTCCTCCCAAAATATAACTCATAACAGGATTTCCCACAAGAATGCTTCCAACCAAACCCCCAATTAAAGAGTCCAAAAAAAGATTTCCCCGAAAAAGGCTGAGATAAAAATTTCTAGGAACCAAAACATTAACCAAGCTAACTAAAAGAATAGTCCCAAGAATAATTGGAAGCATTTTCCACAAAGAGCTTCCTGCTCTAAAAATTGCCCTCTTCAAATTTTTCACTTTTCCATTTGGGCCCTCCATTTTATCAACCATCAAATTCACCTCCTAACCATTAAAGTTCCACATTTAGGGCACTTTTTCTGGTTGCACGGAATTCCCGCTTGGTGAGGCTCCCCATAACCGCAAACCGGACAAACGCAATAACCTCCGGGACCTGCTGCAAGGGGACCTCCCCTTCTCCCTCTTCCAAAGCCTCTTCCAATCCTTCTAGATCCAACCATTTTATAAACACCTCCTTGAATTTTAATTCCTTTACCATTTATAATCGCATCGGAAATTTTTTTTCTTGCCGACCTCAAAATTCTCGAAAGAGTGGGCTGACTTACTTTCATTTTCTTAGCAGCCTTTTCTTGGCCCATATCCTCAAAATCAACGAGCCTAATTGCCTCAAACTCATCGACACTTAGCATAACCTCATCAAAACAGGTCAAATTTCGTGGGACGAAGTCGAAAAAATTTCCGCAAAACCAAATTCTTCTTAACCTCCTTGGCCTCGGCATTTTACTCCCTCACTAATTTTCCACCACATTTTGGACAATTCAATGTCGAACATGGAACTCCTCTTTGATGTTTAGTTCTGTATCCACACCTTTTACAAACACAATACCCCAAAGGACCTGCACCTCTTGCACCCTCTATTATTTCTTTCATCCTTCCCCTTCTCTGCCAACCAAAGCCTCTCCCAAATCCAGCCCTTGCAAAAATTCCAGAAGGGTGGAAATAGTTAGAAGAAACGTCATGACTTTCAATTTGAATTGCAACATATTCCAAGTTCTCGATTTCCTTTACCAAGCACTTCCTTAAATGCTCTGAAATTTTGCTAGCTTCCTCCACGCTCAAATTTTTCGGAAGCCTTATCTTTAAATTAGCAGTAATAACAGACCCTTTTTTCTGTGTTTTCAATTCTTCTAAGTCTATCTTTTCCCTTCGGGCAATCTCTCTTATTTTATTTTCAACTTCTTCGCCAGCAGAAACATCAAGAAGAGAATCGGTCGCTTCTTTTCCTAAAGCCACTGACTCCTTAATTATATAAGCCCCAATAAGGATAGCCAATAAAGAATCTGCATAAGACCAATATTTAGTCAAAAGTAGTCCAACTACTACTGCAAGAGAGGTAAAAACATCCGCTCTCGAATGAACTCCATCCGATAATAAGGAAATAGAATTTTCTTTTTTACCGTAATGTATTTTAATTCTTGCCATCACTTCGTTTACAAGTGCGGAGAAAAGCATAACCCCTAAGGAAAGTGTACCAACCGAAACCTCCTTTGGTTCAATCAAGCCCCTATAAGCCTCATAAATAATTCCCAATCCTGTGAAAAAAAGGATTATCGTAATTATAATTCCAGCCAATACCTCAAATTTATAATGGCCGTATGGATGCTTCTTATCCACAGGCTTCTTCGCCATTTTTATTCCAAAATAACTTATTCCAGAAGCTAGAACATCCATTCCAGAGTGAATTCCGTCAGCTAGAACCGAAGAAGAGCGCGCAATAAAACCTACAAAAATTTTTCCAAATGCCAAAATAAAATTAACTAATACAGAAAGAATTGCCACACGCCCTTTCATTTTAAACTACCAAACTATTTCAATTCCTTAAGCCGTTTATTAATTTCCGCAAGTTCTTGCTTAAGAGTCTCGAGCTCTTCCTCAAGATACCTTCTCTCCTCTTCGAGATACTCTCTCTCATCTTTTGGAACCGCTCCGCTGGCAGGCGCAAACTGCCAAAAAGCTGGCCCAAAAAATCTTGGCCACCATCTAAATCTTCTACCAAATCCACGTCTCCAACCAAAACCTCTTCCACAAGGTCCTAGTCCTCTTCCTGTAAGAGGTCCTTGCCCAAAAGGCCCAGTACCATCAAACCCAGGCATTTTTACCTCCGAAAATTTAATTATGAATAATAATTCATTAAGGTTTATAAAGCTTTCGTTTTGAATATTTATTCAAATTCAAAAATCACTCTTCTAGGACTTCTACCTTGCCAGCCTCGAGAAGAATTTTTGCAATTTGCTTTGGTATGTTCGCCACATCCCCTTTACTGAAAGGTCCAACCTCATTCCCCTCTGGATCCAGAAAAGAACCCACATCTTCCTTAAAAACAACGAGCTGATTTGCAGAATCCTCAAGGGGTTTTTCGCCCCTAAGCTCCAGTTCAATCTTCTTATCAGAAAGTTCAACTTCTTTCATAAGATTTTCGAATAACTCTTTCTCAAAATCTAGCATGTTTTCAAAATCCTGCCTCGAAATCCCTGTCTCTGCAGCTACTAAAATCAAATTTAAAATTTTCTTCCTCCTCCTTCTAATAATTTCCTTAAGAGAAGTCATAGCATTCTCTATTTGCTTTTTCGTCTTAAGAACAACATCTGCAAAAGAGTCGTCTTTCTTCAAAGCAAGCTGCTTCTTTTCTTTTAGGTATTCTGCCACTTCGCGAAGAAAATTTTTCGGCAGAGGCTGTAATCTCTCAGAGTACCTTTCCCTTCTTGCAGCTTCGTATATATCCGCATAAGTAATCATTACCCTAAGTAGATTCCTTATTTTTTAATAATTACTATAGCGCACTATCTAACAAAACCAGCCTTGCAAAGCAAGTCCTTCCCAAGAATTCTTCCAAGAGTCCCCTTTCTCGCCTCCTTTTCACAAAAATGCTTTGCCTTCAACTCAGATCCATCATAAAACAAAACAGGAACGGGATCAGCAGAATGCCTTTTCAACTTGCAAGGAGTGGAATGGTCTCCTGTCACAATAACTTTAATTCCGCGCGGAGGACAGAATCTTCTAAGAAATTTAAAAAGGGTCTTGTCTATATATTCAATCATGCTCTTTTTCTCTATAGGCTTATTATCATGTCCAGGAACATCGGTCTCTTTTAAATGGATATATGCGTAATCAAAATTCCTATGATTCCATCTTATTACTCTCCTAGCAAATTTACATGCTTTCTTAAGTCCTTCGTAAAGATTTGCATAACAATCAAGCCCCTTTAATCTTGGATAGTCAAAAGAAAAAACTTTCATTCCAGAGAGTTTTGAAAAACCCTTTTCCAAAGGCATATAAGCTATAGAAAGCCACTTCCTATACTGCTTTAACTTTGGAGGCTCAATTCCAGGACCTCGGACCAGCAAATAATTCGCAGGAAGAAGTCCACGCTCCTTTCTGTCCTGATTAACTGGATGCATGTCTAATACCTTGTGAGCTTTTTCCAAAAACTCGTTAAGAACATTTACAGTATACCTTGTATTCTCGTCGTCGTCGAAAGATTTGCAAGGGGCAACTTTATTCACCTCGTTAGGCCTCCCTTGGGAATAAGTTGCGTCGTTGCCGGCAAAATTATCAGAAAACCCTCCCCTAAAAACAAGAACTGCCCTATGTTGAACTGTTGGCTTTAGAACAAACTCGAAGGGCATCTTAATTTTATTAACAGACCTTGCTAAAAGCTCTGCCTCTTCTGTTGTCAGAGTTCTTCCAGCCCTTCGATCAATAATGTTTCCTTTTTCCAAAGAATCAATCGTAGCAAAATTCGCTCTTAAAGCAAGGTCTCCTCGTGTTAACTTTAGCTCATCTATGCCTCTAGCTTCTAATTGTCCACGAGTACTTGAAAGAAGGTCATTTCCAAAAATAGAAAGAATCGCCTCGTCAGATTCTGGAATAAAAGTGGGCTTAACAGGATACATATAACCCATCTTCCCCCTTGCGGCAAAGAAATCTATATTTGGAATCTCGGCAGCCTCGAGAGGGGTCTTGCCTTTCAACAAGGAGTGGGGCAAATCTCCTATCCCATCTAAGATAATTAAAATCCCTTTCATACAAAAGTAAACCTAAGCATCTTTATAAGAATTTATGTTCCCTAAAAAATAAAGAAAAAAATTATTTCTTTTAAAAAGGACAACACAAGCACCAAGTCTTATAATGGAACCACCTCTCCACCACTTACCTTAAACAAAGCTTGGGCAAATAATAAAACTCTTTCACCACTTTTATTTGGCAAGTTATTCTCATAACAAGAAAACATATATAAATTTACCTATCCTAAAAAATAAAATGTTCTCAAAACTAAAAGAAAAACTGAAAAGTTGGACTAAGAGGGTCTCGAAAGAGAGCGTAAGAGAAGGGGAAGAAACCCACAAAAAGAAATCATTAAAAAAAAGAACTGAAAAAAATCTAGCAAAGAAAAAACATGCAAAGCAAAAAAAGGAAATAGGAACAAAAAAGGCAGAGGAAAAGAAATATCCAGCAAAAACCCTCTTTCTAAAAAAAATAAAGATTGACGAAAAAAATTTTGAAAACTATGCAGAAGAGCTAAGGCTCCTCTTACTAGAAAATAACGTTGCACTCGAAGTTGCCGACAGAATAGTTGAATCTTTAAAAATAAAGCTAGTTGGGCAGGAGCTTCTCAAAAAAGAAGTCGAAACAGAAATTCGCGATGCTCTTAAAGAAATAATTGAAGAAATATTAATAGAACCGTTCGACTTAATCGAAAAAATTAGGGAAAAAGCAAACGATTCAACCAACCAACCTTATGTCATTCTCTTTTGCGGGATAAACGGAACAGGAAAAACAACTACAATTGCAAAAATTGCAGAACTACTAAAAAAACAGGGAATTAGTTGCATACTTGCTGCAGCAGATACTTTTCGAGCAGCCTCTATAGAGCAAATAAAAGAGCATGGAGAAAAAATAGGGGTCAAAGTAGTGGCACACGAGTATGGATCAGACCCTGCTTCTGTCGGATTCGATGCAATAAACTATGCTAAAAAAAGGGGAATCAAATGCGTCCTAATTGACACTGCCGGAAGAATGCATACTTCTAAAAACCTTCTAAAAGAAATTGAAAAAATCTCGCGAGTCTGCAAACCTGATTTGAAAATTTTTGTCGGAGAGAGTATTGCAGGAAATGACATAATAGAGCAAATTAAAAGTTTTGAGTGGGCAATAGGAATTGATGCAATAATTTTAACAAAATCGGACATCGATGAAAAAGGGGGCTCTGCACTCAGCGTCGGATATATTACAAAAAAACCAATCCTTTTCCTAGGAACTGGCCAAACATACGGTGACTTAGAGCCCTTTGATAAAGAAAAGTTTATCAAAAAACTAGAATTGTGAATCCCAAAGAGCCACTCAAACTTATTGGAATAAGGGCTGTTGGCATCCTAGACAAAATATAGAGAAGAGTGTAAATGTCTAAGAGGTACATAAAAATAATCAATCTTTCTTTAAGTATTTTTTCACAACCTGGATCCCTTCATAAGAAACAAACAAAGCCAAAGCAATCAAAACTATCGAGATTATAGATAGTAACCAGTTTCCTATAAGAATATAACCTGGTTTACCAAGTAACCCATACACAAGAGCGCCAACAGTAGTTGCCATCATAAATGCTGTTGGGATAATTAAAAATTTTACATGTTGCTTATGCTCTATAAAATAAGCAGAAATAGTAATTAAAGCAACTGCAGCTATAAGTTGATTCGCACTTCCAAATAATCTCCAAAGATTAGCATACGAATTTGTAATTGCTAAAAGATAAGCAGGAATGGCGACCATTAAAACCCCAAAGACCTTGTTTTTGAATATCTTTTTCTTAAAAGTATCCGCAATTATTAATCTCGAAATCCTTGTCGAAGTATCTAAGGATGTTAAAATAAACTGATTAACCATAAATATCCCTATTAAATTTGCAATTGCAAATCCAAGAAAAGGAATGTTTAAACTCTTGACAACATTTCCAATTCCATTTCCAAATGCGATGGCCCATCCCTGCTCTAAAGAATCTAGGAAGTTCAATGAACCAGAATTCCAAGCTAAACTTCCAACAAATAAAAGAACAAGTAAGGCCACTAAACCTTCAGCAACCATACCCCCGTATCCTATAAACCTTCCATGTTTTTCACTTGCTAATTGCTTGGAAGTTGTGCCTGAGGCAACAAGACTATGAAATCCCGAAACAGCCCCACAAGCAACTGTAATAAACAAAATAGGCCAAATGGGAAAAGGACCCTTAATCATTAGAGGGATATTAACATCTGGTTGAGCAATAAATATCGAAAGGAACCCGAGAAATAAAAATAAAATTAATTGGATAGCACTCAAATAATCTCTAGGCTGGAGAAATACCCAAACAGGAATCAAAGAAGCAATTGCACCATAACTAATGAGAATTGTTATCCAAATTATTCGTTGGGTTTGAAGAGCAAAAGGAAGAGACACAGGAACCTTGTAACCTACCCACATAAAAAAGAAAACAAAAACTAAGGCAATTAAACTTGAGGTTAAAGGATTTTTCTTGAATTTATAAACAGCCAATCCCAAAATCACAGCAATAATAGAAATTGCAATTATCGGGATTACTAAACTTGGCTGACTAATTATACTATCAGCAGCTGAAACAGAAAAAACAGCAATAACTAACATTAAAGTTAAATAAATCATTATCGCAAAAACCTTTCCAGAACGCTTATTCAAAACATCGGAAGAAATTCTTGAAATTCCCCTTCCTTTATTCCTTACAGACAACATCAATGAAAGATAATCATGGACAGCTCCTATAAAAACTGTACCCAAAGTAATCCACAGGAAAACAACTAACCAACCAAAATAAGAAACAGCCAAAATTGGCCCTATAATTGGACCCGCTCCTGCAATTGATGCAAAATGATGCCCAAATAAAAAGAATTTATTAGCAGGATAAAAATCTACCTTATCTTTATTTATAAAAGCAGGAGTTTTTCTATTGGTTGGTTTGATTTTCTTCTCAATAAACTTCCCATATAAAAAATAATTTATAATAAGAAAAGCGATTCCAACAAATGCAATTATTGCAGCATTCACCATCTTTTCACTA
>JAFCDW010000030.1 GCA_017609475.1 Candidatus Pacearchaeota archaeon | reverse complement strand
AGTGTCTGGAGAGATGACGGTTCTTGCTGAGTAATTCACTCTTTTTCCAGCAAGATTTTTTCTTATTCTTCCTTCTTTTCCTTTTATTCTTTCAGTAATAGTCTTTAACGGCTGCCCACTTCTATGCCTTGCCGGGGGAATTCTTGAAATTGTATTGTCAAAAAAAGTTGTCACATGAAACTGGAGAAGGTCCCAGAGATCTTCGATAATAACTTCAGGAGCTCCAGCATTGAGATTTTCCCATAACCGTTGATTTGCTCGAATAATATCCGAAAGTTTGTGCGTAAGATCGTCCTCGCTCATCTCTCCACTCTCAAGGATAATGCTTGGTCTAACAGTCACTGGAGGAACAAGCAAAAGAGTAAGAACAGCCCACTCCGGGCGACACGTTTGTGGATTAATTCCAATTTTTTTTAATTCTTCGTCAGGAATTTTCACCAATCTTTCTCTTATTTCTGTTGGAAAAATTCTCTTTTTTCCTATATAAAAATTAGTTGGCTTATCCAATTTAATTTTCTCACATATAGCTCCACAATGAGGGCACTTTTTCGCATCCTTTGCTTTTTTCAATCTCTGACTTGGAGAGTATTTATTCAAAAACCTGTCTTCTAACTTCAATTTCCCGCACTCTGGGCAAAAACATCTTAGCCCAATCTCAATCAAAGAGATGTACTTAACATGAAGGACCGGACGCGCAAGATCTATGCTACCAGGATGACCAAGGCACTCTTGCAGCCTACCACCACAAGTTCTACATCTCACTCCCGGACTCGTAGCTCCAAGGCGCAGGTCCATCAATCCTCCATCAACTGGATAGCCATCAATATCATATAATTCCGGCGTAACGATTTTAGCGGCAGAGAGTTTTTTTATCTGCTCCGGACTAAGCAAGGAAAATCCAACTTCTGCAATTTTCTTTTTAATTATTTGTTTCATCATTCGTACTTATTTTTTAGTTTGAAAGTGGTATGAATATGAAGCCCTTGAAGTTCTTCGACGAGCAACTTAAAGGCATAAGAAACCTCAACCGGTTCTATATCCTCGCTATTGCACATTGGGCATCTCAGTTTTTTCCTCAAATTATCTTCGATGCCAATCGTCCCGCACCTTGTGCAAATCGGCAAAATAACCTTGTCAGAGTCATATCTTTCTTTCAATAAAAGTGATGCACCATGTGCCACTAAGGCTTGCTGCTCCATCTCTCCCAAACGCAATGCTCCTCCTCTTGCCCTTCCTTCAACAGGCTGGCGAGTGAGAAGAGCAACTTTTCCAGAGGCTCTTCCGTGAATCTTGTTAGCTACCATATATTTAAGCTTAAGGTAATAAATATTTCCAACAAAAATTTTCACAGGAATTCTCTTTCCAGTCACAGCATCATACATAAATTCCTTTCCATCTTCTTGGAATCCTAGCTCTTTTAACTGCGACTCCAAGTCTTTCTTGCTCATTCCAGAAAAAGGAGTTCCGTCAATAATTTCTCCTTTCAAACATCCAACCTTTCCTGCGAGCAATTCCAAAAGATATCCGACGGTCATTCGGCTCGGCAATCCGTGAGGATTAAAAATAATGTCCGGCTTAATTCCCCTCGAGGTAAAAGGAATGTCCTCTTCAGGCACTATCATCCCAACAACACCCTTCTGACCGTGCGAAGTAGCAAATTTATCTCCTATCTCAGGTATCCTGTGATCCCTTGTTCTCACACTTACAACTTTATTTCCTTCTTCGTCCTCTGTAATAAAAACAGCATCAACCGTTCCTTTCTCTTCCTGCCTCATGACCACGCTTGCCTCTTTTTTTGACCTTATCGAGATTTCCCTTGCCTCTGATAAGAATTTTGGAGGAGACATTTTTCCAATTAATACCTCTCCTTCCTTAACGTCTGCTTCAGGATAGACTATTCCATCACTTTCAAGCAATCGATATGCTTCTTCGGTTCTATAACCGCTTGTATCCTTTTCAACAATTCCTATTTCATCTTTCAATCCTCCAGCATAATTCATTTCTGTCGTCGAGTATGGCCTAAAATAGAAGCTCCTCCCCATCCCACGATCCAAACTTCCTTTGTTTAAAACAAGAGCATCTTCCATGTTGTATCCTTCGTACGCCATGACCGCAACAGTAAGGTTTTGTCCGACAGGATAAATTTTAAGAGTATCATAAACAAAACTTCTCACTATAGGTTTTTGTGGATATTGCAAAACACTTACATCAGTATCGAGCCTGCATAGATAGTTTGCAGCATATAAACCTAATGCTTGCTTCGGTGTTTTGCTTCCTCGATTAAGCCTTGAACTCTGGTCATGATTTCCGTATGGAACTAAGCTAGTGAGAACTCCGAAAAGATCTGTGGGGTCGATTTCGAGGTGTGTATGGTCTGGAGTAAGCTCTTCTTCATAAATAGCAACTAGGCAATTATCCTCTTCAGCAGCATCTAAATACTCGATAATCCCGTTTCTAACAAGATAGTCCCAATCAATTTCTCCTTGCTCCAGTCGAACCAAATGTTCGTTCGTAAGCCGAGGAGAACCGTCCTTGACCACTATTAACGGTCTCAGAACCCTTCCAGACTCAGTAGAAATCAAAACTGTCTTTGACATTGAATTGTAAGAAACACTCAACTGCTCCGGAAGTTCGCCCTTTCTCCTTTTCTCTCGAATCTCTTCCGTAAACTGCTCGGGATTCTCAGTATTCCCAACATAAATTCCATTGAAAAAAACTTCCACACCTTTGCTACACTCATCTGTCAAGCCTATTGACTTGAGGTCCTTCAAAAATTTGCCTTCATCCAAATCCACCCTCGTCGAAATTCTGCTTAGTATTGCAAGATTTTTCCTTAAACCAATTTCTGTTCCTTCAGGAGTCTCAATCGGACAAAATCTTCCGTAATGGGTAGGATGCAAAGTTCTCGCCATCAAGTTTTCCCTCTCACTCGAAAGCATACTTGATACCCTTTGCAATTGCGAAATAATCGCAAAATAATTAGTCTTATCCATATTTTGGGTAATCCCGCTTCTCTCGCCAACCCAACTACCAGTAGCAATCGCGGATTCTATTCTGTGCGAGAAAAGAGTAGACTTTGCAAGAATCTTTATTGAAAAGAATTTCTTTCTTTTTACAGACTTTTGTAAGGAGTATTGCAAATCCCTAACCAAAATTCCAAGGTTAACTCTAAACAAACTTGCCAAAAGGTCGCCAGATAACCTGACCCTCTTGTTGGAATAGTGGTCCTTGTCTGTCCTGAATTCTGGATTCTTTTTTGCGAGTAAAAATTGCTTAAGAAGCTTACAAAGAGTAATTGCCTTCCTCATTCGAGAGTCTTTAGCCTGGCCAACATGCGGCAAAAGATAGGAATCTATTCTCTGCTTCACCCTTTCCAAAATTTCTTTTTTAGTTCCTTGAAGATTCGCCTTTTCTGCGATATAAAGCATAGCATCTTCCCTCGTCGCTATTTCTGCAAATTCATATAAGTTAACAATCATATTGTCAGTCTCTTCTCCAACATATTTGGCAATGTCTGCTTCTTTTGTCATTCCTAATGCTTTAAGCACAACTATCAAAGGCAAGTCTCTAAATCTGCTAAAAGAAATCTCAAAAATGCCTTCCCTACTCTCAGAGATAAGGATTGGAATTCTATAGGTTCCTTTCATAGAAAACATCTTCAATGTAAGCTCTCCTTTCGAATCCTCTTCTATAAAAGGTTGGTCTTCTGCGAGGTCTTCTGCCATAACCATAACTCTTTCGTTACCCTTTATAATGAAATATCCTCCGTGGTCTATTGGGTCTTCATAGTTTTCTATCAGTTGCTCTCTAGTCAAACCATAAGTATTGCATACTTTGCTCCTTACCATTACAGGAATTTTTCCTATTTCAACAACTTCCGAATCAACTTGGCCATCTTTTTTTACCGTAATCTCAAGATAAATCGGAGCAGAATAAGTTAAATTCCTCAATCTGGCTTCGTAGGGCATTATTTTAGAAATACTCCCATCTGCCTCGACAATTTGAGGCCTTCCAACTTCCACTTTTCCCAGCTTTATCTCAAAATCTCCGTTTGCAATATTCTGAGAAATCTCGTCAACAATCTCTTGCATCCTTTTCTCGATAAAATTATTAAAAGAAATGAGGTTCGACTCAACTAACGAGTGGCTTTCCAGATACTTCCTGACGATTAAATGGTTTTTCATCTTAATTATACTACAACTCTGTAGTAAATTTTTCCGTTTGGCCTTTCTATCTTAATGATGTCACCAACCTTGCAATCTTTTGGCAAAGCAGGATCATTCAAAAAAATTTTTGGAAGTTGGGATTTTGAAATATTAAATTTTTCGAGCAATTTTTCGGCTTCCTTTTCGCTCAATTTAGAATGCTTAGATTGTAGAACGTGCATGTTGGCCAAACGAGAATATTTTTCTTTAATGACTTTACAATAATGAAAGAAAGTAAAATTTGGTTTTTAAAGGTTTTGGTTTATGCTCTATAACAAGTAAAGGCAACCTTTTTCAATCAATCTTCTGAGGCATTCATTATTAAAATTCTATTAAATTCCATCCCAATCTTCGCTCTTGCGCAAGTAAAAAACTTCCAACTACAAAACTGCAGAAAACTATGTTTTTTTAATTAAAGGATAACAATTATTTTTTCTTTTTCTTCTTTTCGTATCTTCTCCACGCTGCTGCAGCACGCTTAACTCTTCTTTCAAGTCTTCCCAAGATTGACCTTCTTAGGTCTGCTGATTTTACCACTCTCTTCTTCTCACCTTAGCTGGTGGAACTCTTGCTTCTTCTGCAGCTTTCTTTATAGAACGTCTCACTTTCACAGGCATAAATTGCTGCCTTTTTCCACCTCTTTTTATAACTTGTCCCATGTACTTTCAAAAAGAAGATTATATATAAATGTTTCGAAGTTTAGCTCTACAAATTTATCAAAAAACAACTTATCGACGAATTATTTAATAGCACCGACGAGATTATCTAATTTTTCGACGATTAAAAATCTTCTTCAAAAGAAGATGTTTAAAAATGGCCCCGCTGGGATTTGAACCCAGGACACCTAGGTTAAAAGCCTAGTGCTCTACCAAGCTGAGCTACGGAGCCACGCCCAAGTGCAC
>JAFCDW010000029.1 GCA_017609475.1 Candidatus Pacearchaeota archaeon | reverse complement strand
CCTAATGAAATTTGCCATTATTGCAGAAAAAATGAAGATGGCTCATATTCTTGTAGCAAAAAAACTTATATACTAAATCCAGACTCAGAAAAAGAATTAATCTCCCACGCTCTCTTTCAAGGCGCTTAATAAGAAAATAGAAAATCTACTTTCAAATTTCTAATAATTATATTTCGAAAAATTTTCCTTTGCTTCCCACATTCACAACTCTGGTCTTTCCGATTTTCTCCTCGCATCCAGCTGCCTCATGAACATGGGAATGTATATGTAAATCTGGTTTAAACAAACTTATTGCGCGCGCAATGCTCGTGCTTCCACGAATCCCCCCACGGCTATATGTAAATCTGGTTTAAACAAACTTATTGCGCGCGCAATGCTCGTGCTTCCACGAATCCCCCCACGGCTTGACTTGCTTCCTTCAGGATGCTCGTGAGTTACCATAATCTTTTTTGGAAGCCCTTTAATTTTCTCAAATCCCTCTTTCAAAAGTTTAAACATTTCTTTCTCACTTAGCATAGTGTTGGGACCAAGCTTAGTGGAACCTCCTGCGCCAAAAATTCCAACATTTTCTTTTACAAAATATTTTCCGTGAATATCTTTTGCCAGAGGAGAATACATCTCGATAAGAAAATTATGGGTTAAAATAGACTCATGATTTCCAGGAACAATTAAAACAGGTCTTTTCGTTTGAACAAACGGTCCAACCAAATCCTTAACAGACTCCTCAAAAAAAGTAAGGTCTCCAGCAAGGATTATCAAATCAGCTTTTTCTTTTACAACTTTCTCAGCTAGAGTTCTAACTAATTCTTTATCGCCGTGTAAGTCTCCTACTGCAAAGATCTTCAATTTTTCCATACCTTTCACCAAGCAGAAGAGTTAATAAGTATTTTGTAAATTTGTAACCATTCTATAATTAAGAAAACCGATAAATTTAAAAACATTGGATATAACTATAACTTGGGTTGGATAAAGATGGTACGAACAATACCGAAAGATAGGATGAAGGATAACTTTGATATCTTTTTCAGGAGAAAGCCTGCACTTATGCTGGTTTCGCTTAAGAAGAACTCAAGGATGAGATATGGAAGCATTCTAGCAAAAGAAGTTGATTGCACTTATAGTCATGCTGTTAAGATTTTGCAAACCCTTCAAGAACTTGATCTCGTGGAATTCGAGAAAAAAGGGCGAATCAAACTAATAAAACTCACTAAGAAAGGCGCGAATGTTGCCGAAGCAATAGAAAACATTCAGAATCTTATTAAATAATCTCAGATTAAACTTAATTCTTTTTTATTAGAACCTTGAAAAGAGCCGCAATGATTAATGGGGCAAATAAAAATAGTTAATTCTCGTTAACTTCAGTAACTAGTTCTTAAATAACTAGTTCTTATATTAGCGCCAATTAACTATTCCAGGATTTGATAAAATCCCTAAAAATATGTGCTTCGAATGGCCCCGGAGGGATTTGAACCCTCGACACCTAGGTTAAGAGCCTAGTGCTCTAACCAGACTGAGCTACGGAGCCTTCAATTCTTTTAACTTTACTAGGGAATTATAATTAAAAGGTTTTTGCTTGGGGGATTTCTAGACATGCCCCAATTAACAAAAGCGCTTTTAAAGAAGATTTTTCATTTATCTGCTTTAATTGAAAAACCTTTTAGAGTCTTTGCAAGAAACCGCTATAGGTATTCATCCACGCTCAACCAAAATTTGGTTTCGGCTTCGTCGCTCGCCCTCGTTTGCATGGTCCAAAAATAAGCAGTCTTGTTTTTGCATTTTTTGCAAGTCTTTTCAACGATCGGATAAACTTCCTCTTTTTTTGTAGATACTACTGCAATATCTTTCTTTTCATTTAGTTTCTCTGACGCACTTATTTTTGCCTTGCCTTTTGCAACATAGTTGCATCTAGCGCATACAAAGCGTTTCTTCTTTTCCACAAGAATTGCTCCGCACTTAGGGCAAAATTCCATTGTGTTTCGTGTTCCCTTCTATTTAAATACTTTTTGTTCTCTTTTACTACCTCTCGGAGCAGAGCCCTCTCTCCATTTCTGGTTTTTTCCAATCATAAAAAATAAGCTTTCCCCATCCAATGAAAGGAGCGGCTCTAAAAACAGCTTTTCCAACGAGTTGGTTTTCTCGAATTTCTTTTTCCACACTCAACTGTCCATTGTTATTATCTCCAATTGTTGAAATAATATAATCATCCCCTCTTTTTTCTATTTTAACTATCCTGTGGATAATCGGATTGGGATATGAAGGGCTTGCATCAAAAGAGATTACGTCTCCCACTTTCAAATTTTCTGGTTTTGCTTTTATCATGAAGATAATGTCCCCTTTGTCGAATCCTCTCGGAAAAATGAAAGATTCAAACTCCTCCTTTGTTATTCCGAACCCAGCATATTTTTTTTCATGCCTCTCCCACCAGTCATCAAAATCTGAAAATAGATTTCCTTTGTGATACATGCTGCAGGATTCAACTATTGCAAGAGGGAGTTTAGTTCCAGTAATCAAATACAAAAAAGGAAAGAAAATAAATTTCACAAACACAAATAAAAACACTATCGCAAAAATCCAGCCTTTTAGGCTTTCATCTTTCCAGAGCAAGTTCCAAAATTTCTTTAAGAATCTTAGGAGGCCCTCTTTTTCCATGTAAGGAAATAGTTTGAGCAGTTTTTAAGGTTTGGGTTGCTTATGGGAAAGTGAAAATTCAAAAAGGAAAAGCTTAAATAGTATACACGCAAAGTATATACAAGGAAGTTATTACAAAATGGGAGATATCTTTGACAGTGTAATTTTGTGCAATAAGTGTCGCGTGCGAATGAAAAAAGGAATCTTAGAAAGAAATGGATTCAAATTAAGAGCAGTTATCTGTCCTAAATGTGGAGCAAAAATAATTCATCCCCTCGATGAGCAAAATTACAATAGGTTTATAAATTTAAGAAATAAAGAGTTTAGAGTAAAGATGAGGCTCGTCGGTAACAGTTATGCAGTATCTATCCCAAAGGAGATTGTTTCATTTATGAGCGAGCAGGAGAAAATTATGAATAAAATTGTGCGTTTGTGCTTCGAGAGTTTTGGAAAAATTAGTCTGAAGTTTGATGGAATTGTAGAGGAGGGTTCAAATGACTAAAAATTCTGTGCAGCTGAAAGTTGTGGAAGCTTTACAGGACGATGCGTATAAAGGAATAGCTAGAATAGACTTAGAGGTGATGAGAAAACTTGACATTAGGCGGGGAGATATAATTAAGATTAAGGGAAATCGTGAGACTGTGGCAATTGCGGATCGCGCTTATCCTGCAGACGTTGGAGAGGGAATCATTAGGATAGACGGAATTCTTAGGAAGAATGCTAGGACGAGCATAGGAGACATTGTAACTGTTTCAAAGGCTGATGCTAAGAATGCGAAGAAAATTACCATTGCCCCAGCGCAGAAAGGAATAATGGTGCAAGGCGATCCAGAAGCTTTGAAAAGAGGATTGCTTGGAAGATGCCTAATGAAAGGAGATATTGTGGTGCTCGGAGGAGTTCAAAGAAGAAGAGACTTGCTTTCTGAAGAGTTTGGGGATATAGCAGATATTTTTGGAGATTTGAATAACATCCTTGGAGGACTCGGGTTCGGAAATCTCGGAGGGGCAATGAGCCATATTCGCTTTGTGGTAGTAAACACCTCTCCTTCTGGAGTTCCGGTCGTAATCACAGAAAACACTCAGGTAACACTAAATCCTAAGGCAGTGGAAGTTTCCGAGGAGCAAATTCCTGGAATAACTTATGAGGATATTGGAGGGCTAAATGAGGAAATTAAAAAAATAAGGGAAATGGTTGAGATTCCTTTAAAACATCCTGAGATATTCGAGAAACTTGGAATTGAAGCCCCTAAGGGAGTCCTGCTTTACGGTCCTCCAGGAACCGGTAAGACTCTTTTGGCAAAGGCAGTTGCGAACGAGTCAGACGCGCACTTCATTCTGCTGAACGGGCCAGAGATTATGTCCAAATTTTATGGGGAGAGCGAGAGAAGGATTAGGGAAATTTTTGAAGAAGCAGAAAAAAATGCTCCATCAATAATTTTTATCGACGAGATTGACGCAATTGCTCCAAAAAGAGAAGAGGTGACAGGCGAGGTTGAGAGGAGAGTTGTTTCCCAAATTTTGACGATGATGGACGGACTAAAGTCAAGAGGGAAGGTAATTGTTATAGGAGCGACAAATAGGATTAATGCAATAGATCCTGCTCTAAGAAGACCCGGAAGGTTTGACCGAGAGATTGAGATAAATGTTCCTGATAAGGAAGGAAGGCTTTCGATTCTTCAGATTCATACTAGGGGAATGCCTTTGGCAAAGAATGTCAAATTGGAAAAAATCGCTTCAATTACTCATGGATTTGTTGGTGCGGATCTCGAGGCTTTGAGCAAAGAGGCTGCAATGTCTGTTTTGAGAAAATATCTTCCAAAGTTGAAACTTGACAGAAACGAGGAAATCCCAAAGGAAATCTTGGAAAAACTCGTTGTTAGACAAGAAGATTTTGAAAATGCATTAAAGGTTGTTCGACCATCTGCAATGAGAGAGGTTCTCGTAGAGACTCCTAATGTTGGATGGGATGATATTGGAGGGCTCGACAAGGTCAAACAAGAATTAAAAGAAGCAGTAGAATGGCCCCTTAAGTATCCAGAAAATTTCAAGCGGCTTGGAATAAGGCCTTCTAGAGGAATTTTACTTTACGGTCCTCCTGGAACAGGAAAAACCCTCTTAGCAAAGGCAGTTGCAAAAGAATCTGAAGCAAACTTTATCCAGATAAAAGGTCCCTCTCTCCTTAGCATGTGGGTAGGAAAATCTGAGGAAGGAGTTAGAAAGGTTTTCGAAAGAGCCAGACAAGTTGCCCCATGCGTAATCTTATTTGATGAGATAGATAGCTTAGCTGGGAAGAGAGGAATGGAAACAGGAACGAAAGTAACTGAAAGAGTTTTAAATCAGTTGTTAGCAGAGATGGATGGGTTGGAGTCTCTTGAGGACGTGCTTGTTATAGGAGCAACAAATAGGCCAGATATGCTGGATCCAGCAATACTTAGACCCGGAAGGTTTGATAAAATCTTGCTAGTTGATGCTCCACAAGAGGAGGGTAGGCTAGAAATTCTTAAAATCCACACTCGTAAAATGCCTCTTGCCAAGAATGTTAACTTAAAAGAGTTGGCAAAAAAGATGGAAGGATATACCGGAGCAGATATAGAGGCTGTTGTTAGGGAAGCTGGTCTCATCGCTCTTCGCGAGGACATTAATTCGAATCAAGTTAAAAAGTCTCATTTTGAAGAGGCTTTGAAGAAGGTAAAGCCGAGCGTAACAAAAGCAACTTTAGAAGCTTACAAGAAGATTGAGGAGGCTTTCTTGAAATCGGTGAAATCTGCTGTAAGCTATTCTAACACGTATCTTGGTTAGGTTAGGGGTAGCAGGGCCGAATTTGTCAGGAATGTTACCACCAATAAGTTTTTAAACTAGGATTTGTCCATAAGGATTATGGGAAGGGCACTAGAAAAAGAAGTTGTTGTGGTAGAGAAGGATGAAAATGTGAGAAAGTTGTTTTCAGATATAATTTCGTTTTTGACTCCAACAAAAGTGAAAAAGTTGGAAGACGGAGTTGAGGCAAAACATTACATAGAGAAAAATATGGGAAGAATCTCTTTAGTCTTGATCGGAGGAATTCTTCCAGGCATGAATGGGGATAAAGTTATTAGAGAATTATTGAGAAAGGGCTGTTATGACATTCCATTTGTGTTGACGTCCGGACTGGACTCTAGCTATTTTGACAATTCTATCTTCAAATACAAAAACATCTCGTTTTTAAAAAAACCTTTTGATTTGGATACAATAGAGAGCATTGTAAAAAAATACGCACTGTAACTTTTGAAAGCTTTGAGCCTGTAACTTTTGAAAGCTTTGAGCATTCTTTAGGGAGTCAAAGGCATAGAGCTCAGCGCGTTGTTACGATCTTTTTTTCAGAAGTGAGGAGAAAGGTATGCTCTGCCTGAGCAACTTTTGAGTGTGAAGATTCTATTAGTTGGTGATACCTGTGCAGATTTCCATTGAGTTCGAGTTGGTGTAAATAGAATTTGGCTTTTGTTCCAAACTTGTTGATTATCCATCGCGAGCAGAATGGAAGGGTATTATAATTTTCTTTAATAAATTTTAAAATTTTTCTTGAAAGAGTTCCACGGACTGCTTTAGTACTTACCAACTTATAAATTTCAGAGAATGGGCCATCGTAAACTTTTCCTCTTCCGTCAGTAACAAAGGGCTCAATTGCAAAAACTCCTTCGCCCATTTCTTCCGGGCTTTTATTATCTAAATTCGGAATAACTTTTCCAGCGTGGAGTTCATATCTTTCAATAGAATGACCGGTTAAATTAGAGATGGGGACAAATCCTGCCTGATTAATCGTTTTTTGGATGGTCTTTCCGATTTCTCCTAATTTGGAGTTTGGATTAGCGAGGTTTATCGCAGCTTCTAGAGCTTTTTCTGCAGTTTCTATGAGCTTTTTATTTTTTGGGCAATTGTTTAAGTCGAGAGAGAATGCTGTATCAGAGAGCCACCCTTCTAAAGAAACTCCGAAGTCCACTTTGATTAGTCCTCGCGCAAGCAAGTCATCATCAAGTGCAGGAGTGTAGTGTGCTGCCACTTCGTCAATTCCAATATTGACTGGAAAAGCTGGCTTTCCTCCCATTGAGAGAATATCCTTTTCTATTCCCTCTGCGATTTCAACCAGCTTCATTCCTCTTTTTATTTTCTTTTTCCATTTTTCTCTTATTTTAGAC
>JAFCDW010000028.1 GCA_017609475.1 Candidatus Pacearchaeota archaeon | reverse complement strand
GGGAGAAAGAAGAAAATGCGACTGAAGAGGGAGAACCAGAAGTAGCTGAAAAAAATGAGGAGCTATCTGGCGCAGCAGAGGCTGGCAGTTCTTCAAAAGAGGAAACTAGCGACGAGCTTTCAGAGCAAACTCCAGAACTTTCGGAACAAGCTGAGGATGTTGGAGTTGAAGGTGCTGGAGAGGAGTTGAAATCTGAAGAGAGTTCTGGTTCTTCTAGTTCGTCCGAGCAGAGGGTTTCTCCAATAACTGGAGCGGTTGTTGGAGTTTCTGAGGGATTTGATAAGATAGAGAAATTCTTTTCCAGGTTTTTTTCGAGATTAAAGTTGACTGGGATGGTTATTGAGGAAAATAGTTCTAGAGAGATTATTGAAGCCAAAGTCTCTAAGGAGAATCCTTTTGTTTATGAATTGAAAGAGGGGCAAAAAGCAAAGCTTGTCTCTGGAAGTGTTAGGGTTGGTTCTGAATCCCTTCAAGATGATGTTCTCAAGTTAAGCATGAATGAAAACAAGGTGGTCGTTTCGACTGATTACTCTATTGTAGAAGAAGGGTTTGGGAGTGAATATTCTCTTGGAGAACCAAAGGAGATCTCTATTAATTTGAGCCAACTTGGTTTGATTTTAGAGCCTGGTGAAGTAAAAGTTTTATTGATTTATAACGATGATAAGCTAGCTTCTTTCTCGACTAGATTAGGAAACACAACAGGGGAAGAAGGTTCTGGAGAGCTTTCGAAAAAAAAAAGTAACCTTGGAGAAAGAGATATAGAGGGTGGAGATTCTTCTTCGAATTTGTCGAACTTTTCTGATTTGGAAAAGGCGAATGAAAGCAAGGAGAATTTGGGCAATGGTTTTGAAAATGAATCAGCAATTGTAAACGAGTCTTCGGGAGCGCAGAACGAGTCAGGTTCTTGGAACTTGTCTAAGGATTATCCAAACTTAACGAGCGAGGAGATTTCTATCTTGAGAAATGTTTATGGGAATTTTAGTGTTAAAATTACTAAGCAGGAGGTCTTTAATGGTAGATTGATTGTTAGGTACGAGCTTGGTGATAATTGGGTTGAACATTCTTATGATTACGATGAAAATTCCACGGATTTAGAGAAAAGGGAGTTGGAACAACAGATGAAAAAAGACGAAGTTAAATTTCTGAAAGATGTTGCTGAAAAATTGAGAAATTTTTATTTCGCTTAATTTGTGTTAATCGCAATCCGCTTTGGAATAATTTTTGTAACAAGAAAGATTTAAAATAAAAATAATTAATATGGGGAAGACGAAGATAATGAAAATAAATAAAAAAGGAGCTGTGATAGGAGCAGTTGTAGGGGGAGTAGCAGGAGGAATAGCAGGTGCAACGAACTTGCCTCTAGTAGAAAGAATAACAATAATGTGTGTTGTTGGTTTTATCCTAGGGATAGTAATACATCTCATTTGGAAATGATTGCATCCCTTCGCCGACTATCTTCACTTCGTTCGCTGCATATAACAGCGGATAAGAGGAAAATTTCAAAAATGAATTGGTGTTTGAAGAAGACTTGGAAAAATATAAAGGTTCTTTTTACATTGGAAAAATGTTTTGAGTTGGAGAGATTTTTTTGATTATGAATTTCGATCCAATGGTTTGTGAGACTATGGCAGAGATTGTTAGTTTTCCGACAGCGACCTTGAATATCCCTTCTTGCAGAGGAATTTTAGATTCTTTTGAAAATGTTTTGAGGATGGAATCTATCTCTTCTTTTGTTAGAATTATTGTAGTTTGACTAACTTTTCCTCCGAATTTAACTACTTTTATGTACCTCCCGGGTCCTTCGCAATGAATCTCTTTGATTTGCGGATCTTGAATTAGAGGGTTTAACTTTCCTAGGTTTATCAGTTTTTCTTCAGGAATTGGCTTAAGATATCGCAAGTTGGCTGGAAGCTTTATTTCTGGAATTCTAAGCACAGGCGGTTTTGCAATTACTCTTCTTCGTACTGGAAATCTTATTGCAAAGTTTTTTTGGATGGTTTGTTCGATGGAGGGTTGGGAGAGATTTTGATTGGTTTGGGTTTTTTTGAGTTCTTTTTCTTGGATTTGGGATTTTATTTTTTGTTTTAGCTTTTCTTTTTGCGTAACTTTTTTTTCTTTTTCTTCTTGTTGGAGCATAGCTCTTAGTTGATAGATTGGTCCGTAATTTCTTATTAATTCTTTGGTAAACTCAATTAGAAAAAATCTTGTGAATTCACTAGAAGATTTATTGGACATTTTTCTTATTTTCTTCTTCAGGTTCTCCCCCAATTATGGACTTGTGATAGGATGGGGAAGGTACGGGAACTTTTTGTGGAGCGCTCATTTCTATGGTCGCTGGAGGGACTTGTGGGGGGATGGCGTTTTTTTGGATAGGTTGGTTTGGTGATTTTTGTTGACTTGGGGCATGATGAGATGAAATCGCTCCTTCGTGAAGAAGTGTTAGTCCTCTTGCGATTATTTTATTTTGCTCTAGAAGCGTATTTAGTTTTTCAATAATCTCTTTATTTTTTTTCTCAGACTCCCCTGATTTTACCTCTTTTTCAGCTAAGGATTTTGCAGCACTTTCGAATAATTCTAAAAGTTCTGAAATTTGTTTTGTAAGTTTTTCAAATTTTTCTCCTATATCTACCATTACTTTTTGTATTGCAACAAAATTTTGTATTAGTGCTTTTTCTACTTTTTCTTCTCTTAAGATCCCAGATATTTTTTGATTAGATTTTGCTTGATGCTTTTTAGTTTTGTTCACTGTAGAACTCTTTTTGCCTCTTTTTGCCATAAATTAAAAAGTCTTAGCTTGTTTATAAAGTTTTATACCTTCGTTATTTTCTCTATTTGCCGACTTTTTTAAGTTTTTTCGATCTCTTCTATATATTCTGCTATTTCTTTTGCGGCATCAGCATTTACGCTTATGCTGTCAATTCCGTTTTCAACTAAGAATTTTACCATTTCTTTTTTGCTTCCGGCTTGGCCGCAGATACTTGTTTCTACTCCGTTCCTTTTGCATACTCTTATTACGTATGCTAGCTGGTGAAGAATGGCTGGATGCATCTCATTGTAAAGTTCTTGGACTTCACTATTTCCTCTATCAACTGCTAAGATATATTGAGTTAGATCATTTGTTCCGAAGGAGATGAAGTCGATTCCTTCGTCGCAGAATTCTTTTATCATTTGAATTGCGGCAGGGGTTTCTACCATTATCCCAATCTTCGCGTTGTTGAAATCTATTTCTTTCAAAATCTCTTTGACCTTTCTTAGCTCTTCGACATCGATTATTTGCGGAAGGAGAATCCCTATTTTTTTATTTTGTTGTGAAACTCTTTTCAACGCATTTAGCTCTGCTTTTAGAATTTTTTTATGTTTGAGGCCATATCTTATTCCGTGCATTCCAAGCATGGGATTTGGTTCTTTTTCTTTTGGCGCTCCTTCGAGATTTTGAAACTCATCACTCCGTATATCAGATGTTCTTACCCAAACCTCTTCGAAAAATTTGGCTATTCCAGCGACTCCTTTATATATAGTTTCCTCGTACTCGCTTACTTCTTCTTTTTCGAGATAGTAGTTTGGATGCTTTCCGGATTCTGCGATTATCCCCTCGATTCTTGTCAGTCCGACTTCTTTTAACCCTGTTTTTGCTGCGCGCGGAGCAAAATTTGGTAAATCAACAATTACTTTTATTTTGGTTTTTGTATTTGCTTTTACTGGAAGGATTTCTTTTGGTTCTGCTTCTGCTATTTTTCCTTTGTAGATTTTTCCATTTGTTCCATCGACAGTAATAACTTCCCCTTCTTTTAGTTTGATAGTAGCATCTCGCGTTCCAACCACGCACGGAATACCCATCTCTCTTGAAACAATTGCCGCATGAGCAGTCATCCCTCCTTCATCGGTAACAATGGCAGAAGCTTTTTGCATAGCTACTACCATATCAGGATTCGTCATTCTTGTTACCAGGATATCTCCTCTCTTTATTTTTTCGAGCTCTTTTTGGCCTTTTACTATCTTTATTTTTCCAGAAGCTATTCCGGGTGAGGCGCCTATTCCTGTTAAAATCACTTCTCCGGTTACGCTCATAGGACTTTCTTTAGCTTTTCCTTCAATAGTTGTGATTGGCCTAGTTTGCACAATGTAAATTTCATCTCTTTCGATTGCGAATTCGATGTCTTGAGGTTTTTGAAAATGTTCCTCTAACTGTAGCGCAATTCTTGATAGTTCTTTTATCTGAATGTCGTTGAGGACTTGGGCTTTGGATTTTGTTGGAGAAAGTTCAACTATTTGCTTTTCCCCTGCGGAGTTTCTCCTTATTTCTATTTTTTTGTCAGAGATTTTTTTATCTAAAATTTTTATTTCTGGAGAGATTATGTATTTGTCGGGGGTTATTCTTCCGGACACTATTCCTTCTCCGAGTCCCCAGACAGCCTCGATAACTATGTTTTTGCTTTTGCATGTTGGATCTTTTGAAAAGATGACCCCGGATTTTTCAGAGTCGACCATTCTTTGAACTACAACAGCAAGGCTTGCTTTTGCATGCTCGAATCCTTTTTTGTGTCTATAGTAGATTGCTCTCGATGTGAAGAGGGAAGCGAAGCATTTTTTTATGTGCTCTATTAGGTGTTTTTCTCCTTTGACATTAAGAAAAGAGTCTTGCTGTCCTGCAAAGCTTGCTTGTGCCAAGTCCTCTGTGGTTGCGCTGCTTCTCACTGCCACAAAGACTGGCTCGGTTGAGTTTTTTAATATATCAAGTGCAGAGCCTTTTGCTTTTTCTAGTTCTCGGGTGTCGAGAGCTTCGTATGATTCTAGAATCTCTTCCTCCATCTTTTGTGGCATTTTGGAGTTTGTTATCATCGCCCTAATCTCAGCAGAAATCTCGTCAAGCTTTTGCGTATTTTCGTAGTCAATTTTTTCTAAGAGTTCGTCGATTTTTTCTTTGAGTCCATTTTGCTTAATAAAGTAGTCATAAGCTTGAGCGGTTACGACAAATCCTGGAGGAACCGGAATTCCTAGATTATAAATCTCTCCGAGATTGGCTCCTTTACCTCCGGCAATATTTACAGAGTCTTTATTAAGTTCAGAGAACCATTTTACGAATCCCTCTTCTTTGGAAAAGTTTGCTTTTTCTACCTCTTTTTTTTCCATGGTCGTTGAAATTGTTTTTTATTAATAAACTTTTGTATTGTTTTTTCTTTTTTAGGTTCTTTTTATTCTTCGATTGCTTGGGCAGGACATGATTTTATTGCCTCTTTTACGCAAGGAGGGAC
>JAFCDW010000002.1 GCA_017609475.1 Candidatus Pacearchaeota archaeon | reverse complement strand
TCTGAGACAAGACCTGCTTTTATAGCTGCTTGCACAGATTTCTTTCCGACAATATTAAATGTTGCATCCTCTTTTGCAAGTCTCGCAATAATTTGAATTAATTCTTCTTCACAAACTTCCTCTCCTTTATAGAACGATTCTTTTAAATGCAATTGAAACCTTCCTTCTTCAAAATACTTTCCTAAGAGTTCCGAATCACAAATAGCCACGACATCCCTATAAGCTTTATGAATCTTTATGAGCATTTGAATAATTTAAAAGCCTTTTTCCGCTTCTCCGTTTTGAATTGCTTTTTCAGCTTTTTCTTTTGAGAGGACAGCACACATAGTTGTTCCGCATTCTGGACATTTTCCTTTTGCCATGAATCCCCCTCTCGCGGTTTTTGTTATTTTGGCATTCAACATCTTTTGTCCCTTTTTCTTACACTTGACGCAATAAGCTTCTATCATCTTATTTCAAGTTGGGGAGAGTTTTTAAGCTTTTAGATTTTTAGTTTTATACTGTGCTTTGCCCCACATGCTAGGCAGTGTAAAAAAGCTAGCCTTTCCTCTTTGATTATTTCTGTGTCTGGTTTTCCGCATTCTTTACATATTACAAACTCTTTTGCATATTGTTCAATTTTTTTATTTATCTTTTCGCTTCGTATGTTGTTATTGAGAATGAGCCTGTCTCCATCAATTTGGCCAGAAGTTGCAAGTTCTTTGAGGAGGAATTTTTGAAAGTGTTGTGGATCTCTTCTAAGACGGGAGGCTATTTGAAAAAAGTTGGTTAAAATAGTCTTTTTTCCTTCGAAATATCCTTGTATCTTTGGAATTTCAAATCTTTCACCACTGCGATTTATAGGTTTTACTTCTTTGTATGCTTTTTCTAAGAGTTCTTTGTAAGATTCCATAAAATGTTTTCGTTTCGGAAGTTTTTAAGTTTAACTTAGTAAAGTTAGCCTAAATATCTAATTTTACCTGGTCTTGGTTCGAAGACTATTCCTTCTTCTATGAACTTTTCTATCTCTTGGTTTATTATTTGTGGGGGAACGTCTTTTAGACTCATGATTATTTCCTCTGTTTCTATTCCTCCTTTTTCTTCTGCGTTTTTTATTATTTCAAGAATCCTATCCTTTACGGCAACTATCTTTTCTTTTTCTAATGTTCCAAGGCTCTTATTTTTGTTGTAGTTTTCGAGTTCGAGCTTTCTTAAGAGCAAATATTTTGGGTCTGTTTTTCTTACAATCTCTGGGGATAGATATATCTCATTGTTGAAATACCTTAGAAATCCAATTACAATTACAGTGTCTCCTTGGTGTAGTTCTTTCAATTTTTTAGAGTCCTCTCCAAAGGCTTTTAGTCTGATCTGTCCTGATCCATCGTCTATGGTTACAAAGGAATATGTTCTTTCCCCTTCGCTGTCGAATCTCTCGATTACATTGGCTACTATGTTTACTCTGGAAATTTTCCTATTTCCAAGTTCTAGGAAGAGGAATCTCTCTCCGTCTAGAATTTGCTTTCCAATGAGAATCTCCCCAATCGAAACTTTGAATGCGACGTGCCTTTTGAATTTTTTTTCGCTTATTTCAGGTCCTGCTGACATATCCTCGTCGAGGTTTAAAAATTTCCCCTTTGATGTTTAGTTCATTCAGAGCCTCCTCTATTTCGCTTTCGCTCATTTTTCCTTCGAGCTCGTTTATTATTTCTTCTATTGGAATCATTTTTCCGAATTTGTTTTCTAAACGCAGGATGGTGTCTCTTACTGCGAAAATGCGGCTTCTTTGAGAAGAAGTTATTCCAGTTGTAATTCTATCGATATCGAGGGTTTTTGACTCGTAATCGTATCCTACTTGCATGAGATAGTATTTCATGATTTCTATTGCTCTTTTTGCGTCTTCTATTGTTACTTCTTGGCTTAGTCTTATTTTTGCAGAGGCTTCTGCCATTCGTACGAGAGCTTGTAGTTGTCTTGCTGAGATGGGTATAGGTCTAACAGCACTGTCTGAATGGACAGGGCGATTTCGTAAATCGACGTAAAATCTTTTTATTTCCTCTATCGCTTCTTGAGTTAGAACAGGTTTTATTTTTTGTTTTGCATATGCTACATATTTTCTAAAGAGATCTCGTGGGATGATCATTTCATCCCCTTTTTTGAGGTGTTGCATTAATACGTGCTTTGCGATTTTTTCATCTTTTTCTCTGCTTGGAATATCCTTGAGAGTAAAAATTATATCAAATCTATTGATGAGTGTTGGAGGAAGGTCTATTTGTTGGGCAATTGCTTGGTATGGATCGAATCTTCCGAATTTCGGATTTGCAGCAGCTAAGACAGACGTTTCTGCTCGAAGGGTCGCTTGAACGTTCGCTTTGCTGACGGTAATTGTTTGTTGCTCCATCGCTTCGTGCATCGCACTTCTGTCATTCGGATCCATTTTTTCTAACTCATCAATGCAGACTAACCCTTTGTTTGCTAAGACCATTGCACCAGCTTCTAGAGACCATCCTCTTAGATACTCGTCCCGAACCACTGTTGCTGTTATTCCTGCTCCTGATGCAGATTTTCCGACGACATACCTTCCTTTGGGAGAGATAGATGCCATGAAGTTTAGGATAACTGATTTCGCAACTCCAGGGTCTCCAATGAGAAGGATGTGGATGTCTCCTCTACTCCTTTGGCCATCTGCATAGACTTTTGGAACTCCTCCGAACAACTGGAGGATTAAGGAGTTTTTTATTTCTTTGTATCCCCAGATGCTTGGAGCGATGCTTTGTGAAAGCTTTTCGAATATATTGGGATCTGCTGCTAGTTCGAGGATTTGTTGTTCATCTTCATCGCTTATATCAAGTTCCTCAAAAGTTTCTTCGAGAGGGATTATGTTATTTACCTCAAGTGCTAGTTCAAACCGTGTGGATAGGCCGCCGCTCTTTAGTGGTACTGGGACCTCTTTAATAACTCCTATAACTTTTACTCTACTTCCGGGAGTAGTTTTTTCTTCCATTCGCGGTTCAACGAGGTCTTCTTTCAAAAAGGCATTTATTCTTTTTGGTTGTTCCCCTCCTGTCAGCGATTCTGGCGATTCTTCTATTATTAGCCTTTGGGTGTCAACCATTTCCTTGCTTACTAACTTGAATCCTCCTTTTCTTCCGCACGAGCATCTCGATGGTTCTCTGAATTTTTTTTCTATTTGCAAGACAGAGATTATTGTTCCACAACTTGGGCATTCGAATTTTGCATTCACAACTTGCGGGCGAACATCTGATGCTTGCCTGATAATCCCCTCGATCACAACGAGTTCGTTAAGGTGTTTTGACCTTATTTCCCTAATTTTTAGCTCTTGTGACTTTGGGAGATTGGTTAATCTAACTCTTACGTTTTTAACTAGACCGGATTCTTCTATTGCTACTTCAATTAGGCGAAGAGTTTCTTCTGGATTTGAGAGAACTTCGTCTGAGAGCTTGCTCGAAAACTCGCTGAGTTTCATAAAATCAATGTAAATAACATTTTTTCCACGCCTTATAGATTCTCCTAGCTCTTTTTTGTGAAAGTCGAAGAAGTTCTTTGCCTCGATTATTAGGTCTTCTTGCTTCGATTTGGTGGCATTTTCGTTTTCCATGGTTTTTTAAGTGGTAGAGAATTTTTATATATTTATGTAAATTTTTGAATAGTTCTTTTACTTATTTGTCTTATCATAGAGTAGTGAATGGAGAAAACTAGAAATTGATTGATTTGACTTTTTAATTGGAGTTAGTCTTTGGTTGTCGAATTTGCGCTAAGTTATTTTTTGTAATTTTTTAGGGCTGCTTTGATATTTTTTAGAAGTTGCCTCATACTGTCCTCGAGCTGGGCGCGGTTCTTGGTCCCAGTGCACACGAGTTTTCCGTTGCTAAAAAGAAGGAAGGTGGCGTTAGGCTCTATTAATTTGTAAACTAATCCCGGAAATTGCTCTGGTTCATATTCGGTGTTCACCATTTCAAGAGCAAGGAAGTTGAGGTTAAGCTTTAGGTTGATTGTGCCTGAAGCTACTATGTTTTGCACAGTGATTTTTGGGACTGTAGTTATTTTGATATTTATTTTTCTTAGCTGCTTTATTACCTCTTCTATTACTTTTTTTACTTGTGCTACTGATTTAGTTCCAGTGCACACGAGATTTCCAGATGAGAATACAAGCACAGCGGATTTTGGCTCTTTTATTCTTAAAACTAGACCAGGAAATGTTTCTGGATTATACTCTGTATTTGGTTGAGTTCTCGCTAGTTTTGTTAAGGGAATGGGTTTTCCGAGAGAAGTTGTTGCGACTATGTTCTGGATCTTATATGTTCCGGATTTATTCTGGCCCATTTTTCTTATCTTGTATTCATAAGTTCTACGTATTTATAAAGGCTTCGAAGGTTCTAGCTATTACTCTTTGTCATAACTTTTTTATAGATTTATAGTTTTTTTTCAGTATGGGGCGAAGAGGATTAGAGGTAGTGCTAGTTCCCACTGGGGATGATCAAAAGGCAGACATGCAAAGAGCAAACAAGGGAGCGAGATTTTATAGATACTACTCTAATAGGTTTATTTTGGTTAGCGGTTCCACCGATGGAAAGTGCTTTCTGAGTTCTCAGCCTGGTCATATTTATAAATGTATGAGGAAAAAGGGCATTCCGAGATCAAAATTTCTCTTTGAGAGCAAATCTAGGAATACTGTGGAGAACGTTATTTATTCTTGCAAATTGATGAAGGAAAAAGGAATAGAAGGAGTAAGTGTTGTTTCGAATCCCCTGCATCTTCTTCGCTTTTACCTAATTTTTAACAAAGCAAAAAAAGATAAATATGTAGATAAGGATTTGAGAGTGCGGTATGTGCCTGTTTCAGAGAGTTTGATTGATTTATTTAAGGAACTCTGTCATGAGTCTATGTCTCACATAAAATACTTTCTTTTGAGAAGAAGAAATCTTAGCTCTTATTTGAAGGAATAGGATTAGTTTTTTTGCTTTTCGAACTCTCTTTTTATTTCTTCAAGTGTTGAAATTTCTGAGACAGGCTTATCGTCTCTAAGGGCGGTTATTCTTGGAAATCTTAATGCGAGGCCTGATTTGTAGTTGGGGGATTTTTGGATTTCTTGATATGTTACTGCAACGACTATTTTTGGTTTAACTTTAACTTTATTTGCTTCTTCTTTTATTATTAAGGGTTTTATTCTTTCGGTTAACTCTTCGAACGAAAGCCCTTCTTCTTTTTTTTCTTTTATTCCTGTTCCAACTTTTCCGACTTCAAGGTATTCATTTCCTTTTTTGCATGAGAGTATGAAACTTGAGAACCAGCCTTTTCTTTTTCCTTTTCCATATTCTGCTCCAGTTATTACGAGGTCAAGATCTCTCTCTTCTGGCTTAATTTTTAACATGTATCCAACTCTCTTTCCTGGTTTGTATTTTGCATTAAGGTTTTTCATCATTACTCCCTCTTGGTTATCTTTTAATGCCATTTTGTAGAACTCTTTTGCCTTTTTTTCGTCACTAGTTATTATTTGCTTTGCCGGAACTATTTTGTATGGTTTCTTGATAATTATTCTTTTTAACATGGCTGTCCTTTTTTTGAATGGCTCGTTTACCACAGATTTTCCATTGTAGTGCAAAATGTCAAAAACATGAACCTCAACAGGAAGTTCTTTGCAGAGTTTTTCAATGCCATACTTTCTTTTTATTCGTTGACTAATTGCTTGGAAAGGAGTATACTTTTTGGTCTTTTTATCATATCCTATTGCTTCTGAGTCAAGTATAAAAGAATCTCCTTTTACATATTTCAGGACGTTTTCAACTACTTCTGGAAATTGCTTTGTGACATTTTCTAGTCTTCTTGTGAAGAGTATGACCTCTTTTCCTTTTTTGTGAATTACTAGTCTAAACCCGTCATATTTGTATTCTATTGCGCACGGTTTACCTAATGCTTTGAATCCTTCTTCAATTGTTGATACCTTTTGCGCGAGCATAACCTTAATCGGTTTTCCCACCTCTATTTCAAATTGGGCTAAAGATTTTAAGTTCTTTGTTTTGCATGCTTCGAAAACTTTTGCAAGGTCATTGGATCTATCAAGAGCTTCTTGGATTTTTGAGGACGCACTTTTTTCGAAAAATGCTTCTGCAAGTGCATCTCTTATCGTACTTTCTTGAATTCCTATTCTTAAGTCGCCTATGATTGTTCGGACAATATATTTTGCTTCGAGAGGTTTTGCAGAGCTGAGTAATTCTACGATTATGTTTAGTTTTTTTGATATACTTCCTTTTCCCTCCATTTCTGGAAGTTTTCTTAGATTTTCAAGAACTTTTTGAGTTGTAAGCTCTTTGGAATCGAGAGATTTTTGTTTTCTTTTTGAGATTAACTTTTCGGCAACTCCTCCTAAATCTCCAGTAGTTTTCCATTCTTGCATCACTTTTTCTGTTTCAATGCCTGTAGCTTTTGAGATGGCTTTTATAGCAAGCTTTTCACTCACTCCTATTCTTCTTTCATCATATGCAGGATAGGCTCTTCCAAGCAGAAGGTAGAGAACCTCTTTGTCTTCATCTTTTAAGGTTTTGAGAAATTCCGCGAGAATGGCTATTTTTTTCAATCTTTTGGAAGTTTTTGACAGGGCTTCATAAGTTTGGGTTAGTTTTGAGTATTTCATATATGGTAGAAGTTTTTGAACTTTTTAAATTTAGTTCGTGCTTTCTCATGTCCTTTCTATCCCCTTATTTAGGTTTCCTAATTCGTTGGCATTCTCTTGATGTTTGCGAACATTTTTTAAACCTCGTCGATATATCTTTAGTATGATTTCATATTTTAAGAGGACTATTAGAGATAAGGGGTTGAGGAAACTGCCTGGCTTTGAGACTGGGTGTTGGATTAACGTAGTTGCACCTACGAAAAAGGAGTTGGATTTTTTGGAGAAAAAATTCAAACTTAATAAGCAAAATTTGGAGTCTGGTTTGGATGCCAACGAGATTCCGAGGGTTGAGATTGAAGAAGGAAGATATTATATTTTTTTAAAATCTATCTCTTTTAATCTCGAAGGGGGAATGGAGACTATCCTCATTGTTCTTGATGAGTCTTTTATTATGACTCTAGCAAGGAATAAGCTTAGTTTCTTATCTAAACTTGAGAGGGGGGAGGTGAATTTTTTTACAACGCAAAGAAAAAAAGTTCTTTTAAAAATCTTCTCTTTACTCGATGAGGAATTTGAAAGGGCGACGCTTGAAATTGTTAAGAAAGTCAAATCCGAGAGAAGACTTTCAGAGGCTTTCGGGGAAAAAGAAATTAATGACTTGCTATTGCAGGAGGATAAATTGAATGATTTGGTTTTCACTTATTACTATTCTATTTTGGTTTATAAGAAGATTATAAAGAGCATTCAGTTTTTCGAAGAAGATCAAGAGCTAATCGAGGACCTTATTATTGAAGCAGAGCAAGGTTTTAATTTGTGTAAATCCTCTCTTAAGACAATTTCAAATATTAGAAATAGTGCTTTTATCTTTTTATCGAATAGGCTGAATCGTGCAATTAATCTTTTGACTGTTCTCACGATTTTGATAAGTATCCCTGCGGCAGTTTCTGGAATCTATGGGATGAATTTGATTCTCCCTTTTCAAAATAGCCCTTATGCCTTTTATTATGTTATGGGGATTATCTTTTCTTTATGGATTTTGTTTATTATTTATTTAAGAAAGAAGATAAAAAAGATTTTGTGAAGTTGTGAGATTATTTTTTAGATTTCTTCTTTTTAGTACTGGCTCTAACTGAAGGTCTGTTTTTATTCGTTGGGTTTTTATTCCTCAACCCTCTAGATTTTTTTGCTGCCGAGGTCAATCCGCGCAACGCTCTCTTTTGGTTTACCGGCTTGCATACCCAATTTATTGTTTTATCATTTTTTATTTCAGGTTTTGATGGGTCGACGCATATAACTTCAAAGAAATAGTAGTTTCCATCCTTTCCTATCATGTATGAATTTAATACAACGAGGTTTTTGAATTTTCTCTCTACCCTTTGCTCTGCAATCCACTTATAACTCATTTTCAAGTTTTTTCTTGTGTGAAGTCTTTTGCTTCTTCTTCCTTTGTTTGGTCTAGGTCTTTTATGGCCTCCTCTCCTTATTCTTACTCTAATTATCACGAACCCTTTTTTGGCTTTATATCCAAGCGCCCTAGCGCGATCGAGTCGAAGCGGCTTGTCCACTTTTGTTAGAGAGTTTCCTTTTCTCCACTCGATCATTCGCTCTCTCAAGGTCTTTAGGTCGGGCTTTTTCCAAGCTTCTCGCAAGTAATGATACAATCCTTTGGCCATAGACTAAATAGAAATAGTTGGTTTTTAAACGTTGAGGTTTCAATTTGCCAGTTCTGTGTGTCTTTGATAGAATGAGGCTGCACGGATTTGAACCGTGGACCCCTGCCTTATCAGAGCAGTGCTCTAACCAGACTGAGCTACAGCCTCTTGATTTTTAGATGGCTTAGGCTTATTTAAATTTTTTTAATCTTGGTTTGTCCAGATTTCCAACTCCTTTTAATCTTGTTTATCCTATACTATTTAATTTTAGTTTTCTGTTTCGAGCTCTAGAATTAGCTTGTCTCTTTCCAAATTATACTTTGAGATAGGGAGATTTATCGGAATAGATTTTACATAGGCCTTATCTTCTGCAAGTGCCTTGATTTCGATGCTATTCTCTAGCCGCATTATTGAGACATCTTTTAAAGATTTCACTCCAGGGAGGTTGATTTCATAGATTATCTTGTCGGCTAGCCTTTTAATTTTTGTAGCCGGCTCTTTCTTGGGAAGCTTTGAGAGCTTTTTTAGGCCTTTTTCAGAGATTTCTGGAAGGGGTTTTTTCTCTTTGGTAACGGCGGCGGGAATTGGTGTTTTAATTTTTTGAGAGCTTTCTCCAATCGCTTTTACACTTATTTTTGGTGGCCTATTGTTTGAAGTGGAAATGCTTATGCTTATTCCTCTTGTAGGAGGTATTTTGGATTTTTTAATTTCCTTATCAAATTCTCTTATTTGGTTGTTGAGGTTTCTGATTAAATTGTTAAGAATTCCTTCGAAGTTGAATGGCATTATGAACCCTTCTGGAAATTTTTCATAGTCAGTTCTTCCAAGAATTCCCCATTTTCTTGAGTCTTCTTTAAGTTTAATTCCGCAATAAGGGCAAAAGGAATATCTATCATCAATTTTTCTTTTGCATCTTGGGCACTTTTTTCTCTTGAACATGCTTTCTAGAATCTCTTTCGTTTTAAATAGTTTTTTATTAGGGTTTATTTGCTTATCGTGGATGAAGATATCTTCCGAGCGCCATTAGTTGGTGGAACTCTTCTTTGAGGGTTGCTTCTCCCTCTTTTTCTATCATTTCCTTTATCGACTTTGCTCCTTCGAATTTAGAAGTTTTTCGAACTTCGCGGAGTTTTGGTATCCAATAGGCAACAGTGAGCATGCAGGCGAGCGAACTAATTATGAAGATTAGTTGAATCGGTTCGAGTTTTAGAGGGGGTAGGAATTTTATCAGTATTGCAGCGACTATTGATCCTAGGAAAACTCCCGAACCTGCTAGGATGTTGTGGTACGAGATTGCTGGGCCGACTTTTTTTTGGCTAACGTTGTCATATATGAAGTTGCTTGCCGATAAGTTGAATCCTGCCCATGAGAGATGGTTTAGTAGAGATGGAACGAAAAAAAGATAGATTGGTGAGGGAAGAAGAATCCACAAAATAGGAACTAGCGGGATTATTATAGTAGTTAGCGCGATTACAGCGTAATTTCCATATTTGTCAGCGAATTTTCCCCATATCTCTAAGCTTAAAAAAGAGACGATTCCTGCCCCGAATACAATTATGACATAAAGCAAGTAGCTTAATTGAAGTTCTCTTAAGAGATAGACGGCTAGGAGGGAACTCGAAATTGTGGAAGAAAATAGAATCATTGAGCGGAAGAGGGTGAACTTTCCGAAGTTGGTTTTGGTGGCTTTTTTTAAAAATTCGTTGAAAGTAAGCTGGTCTTTTTTCGAAATTTTTAGCTTTGGCTCATATTGCTTTCTCATGTAATGCAAACTTATTAGGCCAAATATAAAAGCGAATCCGAATAAGATTGCAAAGCCAATTGTTGGTGAACCTCTTTTTTTGAAAATGTCGAGGAAAGCAGCGCTTGCTATAAGCACTCCTGTTCCGAAAATTCCCATTAGGAGATTTCTTTTGGAGAACCACCTTCCTCTGTATTCTTTACTAACTAGCTCTCCGACCCATGAAAACCATGCAGGATATGAGATTCCGGCTAGGATGTTATATACAGCGTAGAGTCCAAGGAGAATTGCCGGAAGGACCGGAACGAGTTTGTTTTTATAGAAGAGGATACTAAGAAGGATTAAGCTTACCCAAAAGATGAGCCTTAGAGGATAGCACGTTAGAATTATCCTTTTTCTGGAATATTTTTTCATTGCTTTTGATCCGTAGATTTGACTTAGCGGGCCGAGTAAGCCCGAGATAGCGGGTAAGAGAGCCACTATATAGTTTTTTGAGTTTATAGCTATTGCAAAAGGTTGTACATAGTTGTCTCCGGTGTTTATTTTTGCTGATGCAAATATTCCTTGGGCTATGCTATACTTTCTTGCTTTACTTTTCAAATTTTTGAGTTTATCCAATTTTGAACTTCTCATTTTATGGTTCTTTTTAACCCTCTTTTTATCTAGATGCACCAGCCGGGAATCGAACCCGGACCACAAGCTTGGGAAGCTTGTATTCTGCCTTTAAACTACTGATGCACATTTTTCTTTATGCGCGTGGTTTTATTTATTTTTTGCTGGTTGCTGAGGGGTAGCTTTTTATAGTTTATTTTTTTGGCTTAAGTATGAGAAAGTTTTATGTAACTACTCCGATTTATTATGCGAATGCTCCTCCACATATTGGAGGGGTTTATACTACCCTAGCGGCAGATGTTCTTTCAAGATGGAAGCGGTTGAAAGGGTATGATGTTTTTTTCTTAACTGGACTAGATGAGCATGGAAAGAAAATTCAGGAAACCGCGAAGCAAAGCGGAAAAGATCCGAAATCTTTTCTAGACGCGATTGCCGAAAAATATAGGCTTCTCTTTAGAAAATTAGGTTTTGAATATTCTAACTTTATCCGCACCACAGATTCCTATCATGAAAAGAGAGTTATTGAGTTGCTTAAGGACTTATATTCGAAAGGTTACATTTACAAGGGGGTTTATGAGGCTTATTATTGCGTAGGGTGTGAGCAATATCTTAAGAAGTCGGACCTCGTCGATGGGAAATGTCCTCTTCATAATCGCACTGTTGAGTTAAGGAAGGAAGAGGCATACTTGTTTAGGCTTTCGCAATTTCAGGGCGAGTTGTTAAAGGTTATTAAAAGTGGGGAGTTTGAAATACTTCCTTTTTCAAGGAGAAAAGAGGTAATCTCTTTTATTGAGCAAGGTTTGAGTGACATATCTATATCAAGGAGAAAATCTGATGTTGAATGGGGCATTCCCCTTCCTTTTGATAAAGACCATACTTGCTATGTTTGGATAGACGCCTTTTGGAATTATGTTAGCGGATTACAGGAAAAGTTTTCTGTGTTTTGGCCTCCGGATGTCCAATTCATGGCAAACGATATTTTGCGTGTTCATGCGACAATCTGGCCAGCACTTCTTCTCGCAGCAGGACTATCTCTTCCGAAGAAGCTTTTCATTCATGGTTATTTTACTGTTGACGGAAGAAAAATGAGCAAATCTTTAGGTAATGTAGTGGATCCATTCGAGATGGTAGAAAAATATGGCGTTGATGCTTTGAGATACTTTTTGATGAGGAATATCCCTTTTGGGCAGGATGGGGATTTTTCAGAAAAAGGGCTCGTCGAGAGATACAATAACGAGTTAGTTAATAAGCTGGGCAATTTAGTTTCGAGAGTAGAAGGATTGATTGAGCGAAATGGGTTGGAGCGGTGCGAGGTAACTCTGCTTAAAAGTTTGAACGAGGAGAAAATCGAGAGATATTTTGAGAATTTCGAATTTGATAAAGTTTTGAACGAGATTTTTAGATTTATTGATTTTTGTAATGAGGTAATTCAAAGATCTAAGCCGTGGGAAACCGGAGATAGAAAAATTCTCTACGAACTTAAAGAGGGCATTTTGAAAGTTGCGGAGCTTCTTTGGCCATTTATTCCTTCATCTTGCGATGAAATTAGAAAGAGATTCAGTGCAGAGAAAATTATAAAAAATAAACCTTTGTTCAAGAAGATATCTTGAAGAGCATTATTTTGAAATGGGTGGCGAGGAATTGATTGATTTCGAAGATTGGGAAAAGCTCGATTTGAGGGTGGCGCAGATAAAGGAGGTTGAGGAGGTGGAAGGATCCGAGAGATTATATAAAATCCTTTTGGATGTCGGAGAGCTCGGAAAGAGGATTGTATGTGCTGGAATAAAAAAATATTATTCTAAAGAGGAACTTGTTGGCAAAAAAGTAGTTTATTTTGCTAATTTGAAGCCGAGAAGAATTTTTGGAATAGAGAGCGAGGGAATGCTTCTAGCAGCTTCAGACTCTGAAAAGAAGAGGGTGGTTTTAATTTCTCCAGAAGAAAGTATCGAGAACGGAGCCAAAATTTCGTAGCTTATTAAAGATTTTGGGGTTTTGACATATTGTAAAACTTTTGCTTTTTTATTACTTTTCGTTAATTTCCTATCGGTTGGTATTCTTTAAATTTGATTATAACTTTTGATTTTTATTTAGTTTTTACTTGAATCTGATTAAAGTCTTTTTTAAGATTCTTTTTCAAGCTACTTCTTTCTCCCAAACAATCTTTTCCAGAAAGAGGGGCGGTCTTTTTTGGAATCGTAACCTATTTCCAAAAGTTTTGCAGCAATCTCTTTATATGCAAGAGCCGCTTTGCTGTAGGGGTGTGTATGGACGACAGCATCTTTATGTCTTAGTGATTTTTTGACTGAGAGGTCTTCTGGAATCATCCCAATAATTGGCGCTTCAAGCATATCTTTTACCGTCTCTGGTTCTAATTCAATTTTGTCTTTTCTTACTCTCGTGACAATAACCCCTCTTATAGGCTTTTTGTATTTTTCTGCGAGTTTGATTGTTTTTAGTGCGTCGGTTAAGGCTGCGATTTCGGGATTGGTTACTACTATTAGTTCATCTGCAATGTTCATGATGGAAAGGGCTTCTTCTCCCAGTCCTGCCGCGCAATCGACGAGAATATAGTCAGAAATTCTTTTTAGGTCTTCTTTTATTTCTTTGAGGTTTTTGCTTTTTATTTTTTCGAGTTCTTTTAGGGAGATTGAGGAGGGAATGACTTTCATCCCGGATTGGTGCTCATATACTGCTTCGAAGAGATCTGCTTTTTTTTGAAGAACGTGATTGAGACTTACCGGAACTTCAGGAGCGTTTAGATGAATTCCTATGTTGGGGGTGGTGAGATTTCCATCAACTATAAGAACATCTTTTTGGAAGTAATTTATAGCAGCTCCGAGATTTATTACAGTAGTTGTTTTTCCTACTCCTCCCTTTCCTGATGTGATTACAACTATTCTATTTTTCATTGTAAGAAGTTACAATAGTAAGAATTGCTTTACGGAGCTTATAAACTTTTCCACTTTCTCATTGTACTCTTTCAGCTTTTCCATGTTTATGTTTATTTCTTTTCCTTGATAAAACACTTTGAGGGTTACATTTTTTCTGAATTCTCCGATTCTCTCTTTTTTCAAGTGGTCTATCTTTCTGAAAAATTCATATATTTCAACTGTTTCGACGAAATTTTTGTCTTTTTTAAATAGTTTTTTTACAGCTTCTATTTTGCCGATTGGACTTGTTGGGATAGAGGAGATCATTTTTTTCTTTTTTGCTTTTTTCAAAATTTTTTCAATAGAATCCTCTATCATTTTTCTCCATCTTATTATTAGGTTCATAATTACATCGCATGTTTTAGTATATTTCAAGCTCACATAGAAAAGATGGTCCGCACTTATTTTTTGTTTAATTATGTCTTCCATTTTAGTAGGCTTTTTAATATATGAACAGGAGTTTTTATATTTATCTGAGAATTTTTGGCTGGGCTTTTTCGATTATTGTTTTTACAATAGAAATGAATCCCTTTATTTTTTCTATATCTAACGATTCTACCGACGAGTTTTCTGACATGATTATCACTTTCTCGTTTTTTACAAACTCCATCGGACTTTTTACATGCTTTTTGTAAAGTTCAAGGATTTCTTGAATTTTCTTTATTTCTTTTTTGGTTATGGAGTAACGAGGAGCGCATTTTTCGATGAAGGTTCTTAGATTTTCTTCTGGATCTGAGTAGAGAGAAATTCGCTTATAAATGTATTCCAGATGGAGCACAGAGTTTATGAAATTGGTTAGAGCAGATTTAATTTGCTCCAAAATTTTTAGCAGAAGTTTTTTGTCTTTTATTAAGGAAAACGTTACATAGGCTAAATGGTCTGCAGTTGCAAGATCTCTCTTGGCTTTTAAAAAGTATTCATGGAATTTTTCCATAACTTTTAAAGGGTTTTTGAATTAATATTAATTGTGGTTTTTTAGAAGATTCTTTAAACTGATTTTTCTTATTGAACAGTTTTCTAAATTCAGCTTCCTCCAAGTTCAATAATTGCCTCTACAAGGTCTCCTTTGCTTTTTTTCAGAGCTTCTTCTGCTTGCTCTTTTGTGCATCCGGTTTTTTCCATAATTGTTTGGATATCCTTTTCTGACAAATCTTCTGATGAAGTTTCCCCTTGCTCTGAAATTTCTCCAGTTATTTGGAAGGTTTCCTGGCCTTGAATGTTCATTTTTGTTACAGAAGGGTTTTCTATAATTATTTTCTCTCCATCCTTTTTTTCTATGGTGACCTTGGTTGCATCTATTTCTTCCTGCGATATTCCCATTTGCTTCATTAGTGCTTGCACTTTCTTCATATTGAAACCAGGAAACATTCTATAAAAGGTGAGGAAGTAGAATTCGCACTAGTATTATGAATAAGATGAACCCTATCACTTGTGCGGGTGAGAGATTTATTTTACTTGCATATTCTTCGCTGTATCTCACTAGCCCGCCGAATCCAGCTGGAAGATTGATTCTGTTTGCCATTTTACATAAAAATACAGATAGTTTTTAAAAGTTTCTTGGCTTATGGATGCTATGGATAAAGGAAAAGTGGATTTTAAGGAGATTGAGAATCGGTGGAGAAAGTTTTGGGAAGAGAAGAAGATTTATAAGTTTGATCCGAAGTCAAAAAAGGAAGCATATTCTATCGACACACCTCCTCCTTATGCGTCTGCTGGCCATTTACACGTAGGTCATGCATTATCTTACACGCAATTTGAGATAGTGGCAAGGGCCAGGAGAATGATGGGGTTTAATGTTTATTTTCCTCCAGGATTTGATGACAATGGACTTCCAACTGAAAAATTTGTCGAAGAAAAATTAGGGATTAGTAAAGATAAAACGACCCGTTCGGAGTTTAGAAAAATTTGCCTTGAGGAATCTAGGAAGGTTGAGAAAGTTTATTCTGAGAATGTTTTTAAGAAACTTGGTCACTCTTATGATTGGGATCTTCTTTATACCACAATTTCACCAGAAGCTCAAAAAGTCGCGCAGACTGTGTTTTTGAGACTAGTAAAAAAGGGAGAATGCTATAGAAAAGAGGAACCGGTTATTTGGTGCCCTTATCACAAGACCGCACTTGCACAGGCAGAAGTGGAAGATTTGAAGAGAACTACAAAGTTGAATTATATCAAATTTGATTTAGCCAACTCTAATGAGAAAATTGTAATTGCTACAACGAGGCCAGAACTTTTGCCAGCGTGTGTTGGGGTTTTTGTTAATCCGAACGATGAATCGAATCGCCGTCTTATTGGAAAGGAGTTGATTGTTCCTATTTTTAATTACAAAGTTAAAGTTATGGCAGATGAAAAAGTAGATCCAGAATTTGGTACTGGTGTTGTGATGGTTTGCACTTTTGGGGATTCAACTGATGTGGAGTGGTGGAGAAAGCATAAATTGGATTTGAAGGTTGTACTAAATAAGGATGGGACTTTAAACGAGCTTGCTGGAGCTTATGCTGGGTTAAGTGTCGAAGAGGCAAGGAAGAGAATTTTGAAGGATTTAGATTCTCAAGGAAGGCTTGAGAAGCAGGAGGTATTGGAGCAGAGTGTTGGAAGTTGCGAGAGGTGTGGGACGCCTGTAGAATATCTAGTTACAAAGCAATGGTTCATTAGGACCCTTGACCACAAAGAAGAAATTTTGAAAAGAGGAAGAGAAATAAAATGGTATCCTGATTTTATGAGGGTGAGATTTGAGAATTGGGTAAAAGGTCTTGGATGGGATTGGACTATTTCGAGACAGAGATATTATGGGGTTCCTATCCCTGCATGGTATTGTGAGAAATGTGGGGAAGTGATTTTGCCTTCTGAAGAGGAATTGCCTTTGGACCCTCTTGAAGTTGAGAGGAAATGTCCAAAATGCGGAGGGCAAGCAGAGCCTGATAGGGATGTTTTTGATACATGGATGACTTCGAGCAATACTCCCGAAGTTGCATGCAAATGGTTGGAAAATCCTGAACTTTATAAAAAGCTTACTCCGATGTCTTTGAGGCCGCAGAGCCACGATATAATTAGAACTTGGGCATTTTATACTATCCTGAAGAGCCACCTTCTCTTTAATAGGATTCCATGGAAGGAGATTGTTATTAATACTTTTGTGCTTGACTCAAAGGGAAAAGGGATGTCTAAGAGCAAAGGAAATGCAATTTGGGCTGACGATTTAATAGAGAAATATGGCGTTGATGCTTTCCGCTATTGGGTAGGAGGAGCTTCGCTTGGAACAGATTTGCCGTTTAAAGAGCAAGAGTTGGTTGCTGGAAAAAAATTTTTGAATAAGCTCTTAAATGCTTCGAAATTTGTTATTTCTAATCTTAAAGATTACAATTGTAAGAAACCAGGCAAGCTAGAGGAAATAGATAAATGGATGCTCTTTAAGATGAGCGAAATTTGTAAAGAAGCAAAAAAAAGATTTTTATGTTATGATATTGCTGGAGCTAAGAGAATTGTTGAAAATTTCTTTTGGCACATTTTCTGCGACAATTATTTGGAGATTGTTAAAAAAAGAATATACAATGATGGGGAGGGAAAGGAATCTGCACAATATACTTTATATACTTGCTTGCTCTCTATCCTTAAGCTATTTGCTCCTATAACTCCTTTCATAACTGAGGAAATATACCAACGTTATTTTGTTAAATTCGAGAAGGTTGAGAGCATTCATCTTACGCAATTTTCTGAAATTGAGGTAGAAGGAAGCTGTCCAGAGGGAGATTTATTTATCGAAGTTCTTTCAAGGGTTAGGAAAGAGAAGACCAAAGCAAAGAAAGCGATGAATTCTGAAATAACTCTAACTATTGAAGAGAGCATATACGAAAAGCTGAAAAACATGCTTCGCGATTTGAAAAATGTTCTTAATGCTTCTAAAATTAAAAAAGGAAAATTTAAAGTAGAGTTTAAATAGTCTCTTCTGCTTTTGTAAAAATGGCTTTGACTAAGGAAGAGCTTGAGGAGGTTTTGGAAGAACTTAGAAGTCATAGAGGTAGGCATACGGAGTTAATTACAGTCTATATCCCAGCGGGTTATGATGTGAATTCTGTCCAGAAGCAGCTCGAAGCAGAGAAGTCTACTGCGAAAAATATTAAATCTACCTCTACAAGGAAAAATGTTATTGATGCATTGGAAAAAATTGTTAGATATCTTAAGACTTTTAAAAAAACTCCTGAGAATGGTATGGCAATTTTTTGTGGAAATGTTTCAAAAGTTGAAGGGCAGTCGGATTTACAGTTATGGGGGATAGAGCCTCCTTTGCCTCTGAAAAGTAGGCTTTATAGGTGTGATAAGGAGTTTGTGCTAGGTCCGTTGGAGGAGATGGCAGAGGTTTCTGAAGTTTTTGGATTGCTGGTTATGGATCGAAAAGAAGCTACAATTGGATTACTTGAAGGAAAAAGGATAGAGGTTTTGCATAAGATGACATCAGGAATTCCAAGTAAAATAAGGGCCGGTGGTCAGAGTTCTCAGAGGTTTCATAGAATCACCGAAGGGATGACGAAAGAGTTTTATAAAAGAGTTGCGGAGGAAATGAAGAAAATTTTTTTTGATATGGATAAGCTGAAAGGAATTTTGGTGGGAGGACCTATTCCTACTAAAGACGAGTTTTTGGATGGAGAATATTTGGTTACTAAGTTGAGAGAAAAGGTTATTGCGAGGAAGGATTTAGGTGATTCGGGCGAGACAGGATTGAAGGAGCTTGTTGAGAAATCGCAAGATGTTTTGGCAGAGCAGGAAATTGTTAAAGAGAAGAAAATTTTGAGAAGGTTCTTCGAAACTCTTGGAAAGAATCCAGAGCAGGCTATCTTGGAGCTGGATAACGTTAGGGAGGTTTTGAAGTATGGGGCTGTGGAAGTTCTTCTTTTATCGAAGAGATTGGATAAGGAAATATTTAAAGAACTTGCGAAAGAGGCTGAGAAATATGGGGCTGTGGTGGAGGTTATCTCGACAGATACAGAAGAGGGTTTGCAGTTTTATAATCTTGGAGGTGTAGGAGCGATTTTGAGATTTAAGATTTAGCTTGACATATTTTTAAATTCTATTTTCTATAGAATCAAAAGTGCAATATCTTTCAAGATATAGTGAAGGCTATGAACTGCGCTTTTTTGATAAAGGGTTTATAATATTTAGAAAGAAAAATCAATCTTTACAATCAAATACTAAAACAGCATTATCTTCGTAGTCTCTCTTTACGGGATATATCTTTTTAATTTTGCATTCTTTTAGTAGGACCTTTCCATCTATAATATTATCCATTGCGATTATGTATCCTCTTGAATCTAGGAGAGCTTTCATTATTACGAATTTTGTGCTTTGATTTATTTCATTTGTTCTTTGGTTTATATCATACATTCCTGTGAGAAATGTTTTTTCATTTGTATCTACGTAATTGCCAGTTATTTCTCTTTCTGATAATAGAGCCACTAACGGCGTAATTTCAAAACTACCATAAATTGTTTCATTTGGTTTGCTATTCTTTTCTATATACTCGGTTAAGTCCTGTATAAAATCGATTTTTGCTGTCGGGGCGTGATCTTTTAAATAAAAAATAGTGTTATTAATCATTACGAATCCAAGGAAGATAATTAAAATAGGGACAAAGATTCTTCTCGGGATTTTTTTTGAGAAGGAATATAGTGTCCAACTTCCGATTATTGCAAGAGTTGGAACGAGAAGTCCTAGGTACAAGTAGTAGATATCTGTATAGAATAAATAAAATAACGAAATCGTTGTCCCAGCGACCAAGGGCAAAGCGATTTTTCTTTTGTTTTTTAAAGGAATTGCTAAAATGGAAAGAATTACTGGAATGAAATCCCATCTAATGAAAAAAGAGAATATTTTTAGTTTAGATATCCCCTGGGATTTTAAGAAGTGATATAAAAATACAGAATTTATATAATTTTTTCCAAAGAATATAAGAAGCAAAATGTTTGCTGGAATAAATGTCAGTGCTAGTCCAGAAATAAATTTGAAGAGCCCTTTTCTATTTTTTATTAATAAGTATAACATGATTCCAATTATAGCAAATGCAGAATATAATCGTGTGAGTAATGAAAACGCCGAGAAGATTCCTGCCAAAAAGAATCTTTGCCGGCTTGTTAGATATAAACTTATTATAAAGAACATTGTAGTTAGATGAACTCCCGTAGAGTGGTCTGTGGTTGTTAGCACGACGAATGAGAAGAGGTATAAAATGGAAGCAATTAAGCCATAAGAAGAGGAAGTAGCTTTTTTTGCTATCTTAAATACAAATATCGAGCTAGTAATTGTAGCAAAAATTGGTAAAAGCTTTAATAAGAGGACCTTTGAGCCAATTAGTCCTAAAAAACTAGTTATGATAATTATTTGCAAGGGCGGGCTGGCAAAAAAGAAATCTCGATATGGAAGCTGTCCTTGCAACATTAATTTTCCCATATAGAAATAAATATTCTCATCGCTGAATTTGAATCCGATTTGAGAAATTTTAATTATGGCAAATATGAGCAATATCCCTATAAGTCCTAGAGAATATTTGTCCTTTATCCAAGGAAAACGGCTTTTTTCCATAACAAAGTTAATTTATGACAAATTAAATAATTATTGTTGATTCTCGTTTATGTTAGGTTTCTCTAGGAGAAAAAGAGAATGCAATATTAAGGGAACCTCCTCAGCATGCTGTTACTTAATTTTACAATAGACCTACTTTGTTTTCCTCACAGATTCTTTTCATTTCTTCGGGCCAAATGCTTGATTGGACTTCTCCTATGTGGGCTTTTCTTAAAAATAACATGCACAGTCTCGATTGCCCAATTCCCCCACCAATTGTTAAGGGAAGTTCCTGTCGTAATAATTTTTGGTGGAAGTATAGATTCACTTTGTTAAGCTCATTTTTTATTTTTAATTGTCTCAGTAAAGATTCGCTATCTACCCTTATTCCCATAGAGGAAAGTTCCATTGCGCAATTGAGCAGAGGGTACCAGATAAGAATATCACCATTGAGTCCTTCTTTGCCTCCTCCGGTTTTCGTTGACCAGTCATCATAATCTGCAGCTCTTTCTTCGTGAGGTTCGCCGCTTTTTAATTTTGCTCCGATTCCTATTATGAACACAGCGCCTTTTTCTTTGCAAATTTCTCTCTCTCGTTCTTGCGGAGAAAGGCTCGGATATTTTTCTTCCAATTCTTCGCTATGGATGAAATAAATCTGTTCAGGAAGAAATGGCTCTGGAATTTGCTTGTATTTTTGGCATGTCCTTCTTTCTGTCTCCCTTATAACTTTGTAGATTTTTCTTACAATGCGTTTTAGAAATTCTAAATTTCTCTCTTTATTGCTTATCATTCTTTCCCAATCCCACTGGTCAACATAAATCGAATGTAAATTATCTAGCTTTTCGTTGGGTCTTATGGCATTCATATCTGTGTAGAGGCCTTCTCCATGTTTAAATCCATAATTGGCGAGCGCAATTCTTTTCCATTTGGCAAGAGATTGCACTATCTCTCCTTCTTCGTTCATATCTTTTATTTTGAAACTTATTGGTTTTTCTTTTCCAGTTAAATAATCATTGATTCCTGTTTTACTCAACACAACGATAGGAGCAGAAACCCTCGTTAGATTCAATTCTTTGGCTAGGTTTACTTGAAAAGAGTCCTTGATTTCTTTTATTGCTTTTTCTGTTTCTATTAGGTTTAAGTAGGATTTGTATCCTTTTGGGATTTTTAATCTTCCATTTAAGAAGGTTGTTATTTCAAATTTTTGCTCAGGCATTCCCTATCCCAAAAATTTGCTATTAATATATTTTTCTTTTGTTCATCACTGTTGTCTTATTTTGCTCATAGAGGGGCAATCGGATAAATGAAGTTTTCCATTGGGAAAAATTTGGAGAAATCCCTCAGCTCGAATTTCTCGGATATGCTTGCTATATTCTCCTAAATGGAACGGAGCGGAGTGGAAGTGCGGCGTGGTTTGAACCGAAGGTACTCCCGACCTATTTTATTTTACCTAACAACCATTAACCGCAAGGTTTTCGTTTAACATTAATCATAAAAATCGGAGTGTTTAAATATTTCTTCCAACTCTATTTCACATAGAAAGTTAATATTGGGTTAGAAAAGATTTCGACAAGAGAGCATAATGAGAAATAATGTGCTCCCTCTTACACAAGTTATAATCCCAAAAAAGTGCATTACAAAAACTTAAGAACAACTCAAATGCATGCCACTAGCCAATAAAAATATAAAGAAACTATCAAAATTACTATAAAGCCTAAGCGCTCTAAACTCGGCCACTATAAACACAAAATGCCAAAAAAAGTAAAAAAAACAAAAGAAGAAAAGATCGTTGAGGAATATTTTCCTGCGAATATTAAAGATGTAAAGCAAACAATCGAAAAGCCAGAGAAAGAGCCTTTGCCAAATATAAAGCAAACAATTGAAAAACCTTATAAAAAACCCTCTATAAAGGAGATGGAAAAAGTAGAGAAGAAAGAAAAAAAAGAACTTAAAAAATCAATTCCTAAGAAGAAAAATAAAAAATACGTTCCTCCAAAAATCACCTTAAAGAAAGGAGGGTATGAACTAATAATAACCGAAAAACCCCAGGCCGCACTGAAAATAGCTTCTGCACTCGGAAAGCCAATAAGGAAAGAAATTAAGGGAGTATCATATTACGAGTTGGTGAGAAATAAGAGGAAAATCGTTGTTGCATGCGCTGCTGGGCATCTTTTTACATTAAAGCAACGAACGACAAGCAAACTCCCTATATTCGAGCTGGAGTGGGTTCCGAACTATCTTGTTCTGAAAAAAGATTTTACAAAAAAATATTATGATGCCATTTTAAGCTTAGCAAAAAATGCCGGAAGCATAACTGTCGCAACCGACTATGATATTGAAGGAGAAGTGATTGGACTTAATATTGTTAGATTCATCTGCGGTCAAAATGATGCTTACAGAATGAAGTTCTCGACTTTAACGTTAAAAGAACTAAATGAGGCTTATGAGAATAAGTCAAGTTCTTTGGATTGGGGACAAGCAATTGCTGGAGAAACTCGACATTTTTTGGATTGGTTCTACGGAATAAATCTTTCAAGAGCGATAATGGATGCTATCAAAACAACTGGAAAATTTAGGATTTTCTCAATTGGAAGGGTACAAGGACCTACCCTTAATCTTGTGGTTAATCGAGAAAGATTAATTCAAAAATTCAAGCCAAAACCTTACTGGCAAATTTATTTAATTGTAAGTGATGGAAAAAACAGGGTTGAACTTAAAGCGAACAAAAATATCTTTGAAAAAGAAGAATTAAAAAAATTTGAAAATCTCAGAAATGCGAAAATTTACATTGAAGTAGAAGAGACTATGCAGGAAATTCCTCCTCCACATCCTTTTGACTTGACTACTCTTCAAACAGAGGCTTATCGCTTATTCGGGATAAAACCATCTAGAACGCTTCAAATTGCACAAACCCTTTATTTGCAAGGGTTGATTTCTTATCCAAGGACATCCTCTCAAAAGCTTCCTCCTTCTATTGATTACAAATCAATCTTAAAAAAAATTGCAAAAAAGTACAATGTAGAAAAGTTGGTTAAGAAGGAAACTCCTGTTCAAGGAAAGAAAACTGATCCTGCCCACCCTTCAATCTATCCGACAGGAGAAGAAGCGAACCTTTCTTCAGAAGCCAAGCAAATTTACGATTTAATTGCAAAAAGATTTCTCTCTCTTTTTTGTGAAAATGCTGTTTTGGAAAGCAGAAAACTAAAAGGGAGTATTTTGGGCATGGATTTTTCTGTGAAAGGGGCAAAACTGAAAAACCCCTCATGGACAAAGGTGTATCCGTCAACTATTAAGGAAAGAGATATTCCTTCAATAAGTGGGGAATGCAAAGTAGTTGATGTAAAGGTAGAAGAAAAGGAGACTAGCCCTCCGAAGAGATACTCTCCAGCATCACTTATTTCAGAACTTGAAAAGAGGAATCTTGGAACAAAAGCAACTCGCTCTCTAATTATAGATACTCTTTATGAAAGAGATTATATTCAGGATACTTCCATAAAACCAACACCTCTTGGGATAGCTTTAATAGAGACTCTCGAAAAGTACTCTTCAATAATCCTTGATGAAAAATTGACGAGGGATTTTGAAAGGGCAATGGAAGATATACAAAAATCGAAAAAAAATTTCCAAGAAAAAAAAGAAAGAATTCTTGAAAAAGCGAAAAAGGCTATAAAAAAGATAATAGAAGATTTCAAAAAAAATGAGAAAGAGATTGGAGAGTGTCTTTTGAAGGCAAGAGAAAAATTTCAAGAGGAACGGAGAGAAGAAAACAAGCTATGTCTATGCCCTATTTGTAAAAAAGGATACTTGAGAATAACTTATTCAAGAAAGAACAAGAGATATTTCGTTGCGTGTGATGCATATCCTGAATGTAAAACAACTTATTCCCTTCCTCCTAACGGAGTAATTAAGAAAACTGATAAGGTTTGTGAGAAATGTGGATTTCCCTTGCTAGTTCGGATTTCAAAAGGAAAGCGGCCTTGGCAGTTTTGCTTTAATCCTTCGTGCGAAACAAATAGAAAAGAGTAAATTGGTTTCTAAAAAAGATTCAGTTGAAGAAATTATTTGTTACTAAAGAGTAACTAAAATAGAAAAGCTTAAATATGCTTAGGAATTCTAGAATCTCCATGACACGAAGGGCGCACAGCTTAGAATACACTGCAATACTTAATGGCGAAGATGTTTTCCATTATACTTGTAACCCTCCTTCCTATGAAATATTAGCTAAACATGGAATAAAGGCAATCGGGCACGAATTCGGTTGCTCTGATCCTCGAGAAATCCTTCTAATTCCCAGGAAGGTCTATAAAAAATATGGTTATCTTGTTAGGGACTTCGATATAAAAATAATAAGTGAAAATTTGCTAAGAAAATTAGAGCTCGAGGAAAAGAAAAATTCAAAAAAGAATCTTTCTAAATCCACCCTTTCCTAAAAATTCCTTTGTCCTTTATAACAAAACTAATTTCTTTTTGGGGTAAACTTCTGTGTTTTAATAGAATTGCTTTCCTTTTGTTTCCCTCTTTTTTTAGCTCAATTATGCATTTACTCCAATACTTAGTTAGGTCTCCTCCAACAATATTCGTCTCTCCTCGGATCCCTTTTCTCCAGTTTTCTTCAGAAACAAATTCTTCATATATTTGATTTGTGATTAGGATAGGAATTTTTTCTTTTCTTGCCAACTCAGCTAAAAGTCTCATTTGGGAAGCTATCTCTCGGTTGACCTCTCTTATTCTTTCAGAGTCTTTGGACCTTGCTGCATCTCCCAATTCCAGTCTATAAAGCATGGCAAT